>RFUY01000250.1 GCA_009922705.1 Gammaproteobacteria bacterium | reverse complement strand
TGGATCAGCTGCCGGCGGGAGATGCCGAGGTGTTCAGGGCTCGCCTGGACAGTGCCTTGGGGGCGGTGGCCCTCCGGGTGATGGGTCAGGAGATGCTGCTTGAGCTCCCGTGACCCGCAGTCCGTGTCCGTGCTTGCCAAGGATCACTACAACGGTGAGCGAAGAACTGGCTCTGCGCGTGCGGGGCAAGCTCTAGGCACCTAAGATTGATGTATCGAGATAAGCATCACCCTGGCCGGCTGAGCGATGGGCGACTCCGCAAGTGAACGTGCAACTGTGGCGGTTGTAGATGATGATCCAAGAATCCGTGCTTTGCTCGAAGACGAGCTCACTGATGAAGGCTTTGAGCCGTACCTGTGCGCCAGCGGAGCTGAGCTGCTCCAGCTGGTTGATCGACAGCCGATCGATTTGATCCTTCTGGATCTGATGATGCCGGAAATGGATGGTCTTCAGTGTTTACAGCAGTTAAAAACGCGTCGCTTTCCAGGGTCTGTGGTTGTCGTGACGGCGCTTAGTGATGATGCGAAGCGCAGGGAGGCAATCGAGTCTGGTGCCAAGGACTATGTGCTTAAGCCTGATTTGTTTGAGAGTCTGCCTGGATTGATTAATCAGTATTTAAGGGTGAAGCAAGACGGTGTTTAATTCGGCTACTCGCGATGTTTGGCGCACACGCCTTCTCGGCTCTATCCAGGGGCGCTTGCAGCTCGCGGCCTTTGCAGCTGTTTTTCTTGGTTTCAGCTTCGCTTCGAGTGCCAGCTTGTGGCTTAACCATCGCAACCTGATCCAGCAACATCACCGTCACGCCGCGAGAATGTCATCGTTGGTGATGGCCTGCTTGGCTGACTCGGAGCATGAACAACGTGGTCATGCTCCGCATGACGCCTTGATGAATCTTGAACTTGCTCAGCCGTGTTTAGATGAATACAGCACAACAGATTTTATCTTCTGGATCCAGAACAAGAACGGGTCTGTGATCACGGCTAGCCCGAAAGTGGTCAAGCTGCCGCAGGACCTCATTCAAGTCACGGACAAAATTCTGGGCCCCCAAGTGCAGCAGGGTGGTCATGATCCTTCTGCTTCTCATGAACAGGGCTATGGCACGGAGGTGGTTGCTCTAGGCGATCGTCAATATGTGGTGCATTTGCACGACATTGCCGGCATGGGCTCCAAGGTGTGGACGGCCGAGGACGTGACAGCGGCTTTAATGGACGATCAAAACTTTTTTATACTTCTTATAGGTTTTTGGGGTGCCGCCCTGGGTTTGACTGTGCTCGGTGTTGGCATGCTGGTGTCTCGCATTATAAGGCCGCTGCTGCAGTTGAATAGCATGGCTGATTTGGTCACGGCTGATAATCTCAACCGATTGCGAATCGAGCTCGATCATGCACCTGAGGAGGTGGATCAGCTTGCGCATGCGTTCAATCGTGTATTGGATCGTTTGTCTGATGCTTGGGATCATCAACGCCAATTTGTTGATGCGGTGAGCCATGAACTGCGCACGCCGCTCACGATTCTCTCGGCCTATCTCAAGCGGACGCTGCGGCGCGGCGACAATCTCACCGAT
>RFUY01000249.1 GCA_009922705.1 Gammaproteobacteria bacterium | reverse complement strand
GTCTCATAGTGCCATTCCCCAAGATGCACCCGCGAGAAATCGACATCGTGAATGCGCGCCGAACCGACCACTCTGAGGCCGAGCTCTGCCATGGCAGGCATCACATGCTCCGCATGCACATAGCTGTCGTTAATGGTGGTCGAGCCAAACCGAAGGCATTCATAGGCACCAAGCCGAGACAAGGCGATGGCTTCATCAACGGTCACTTCATGGCCATGCGGAACCCCCGGGGTATACGCCGGCGCGAAGCCCATGTCCTCGGCCTCACCGCGCACCATCACCAAGGTGGTGTGGGTATGCACATTCACAAAACCCGGCAGCACAAGGCACTGTGACCAATCGAGCCAGGTCTCATCGGGATGACGAGTCACCGCGTGCCTCTCTGTGATTTCAATGATCACACCCTGATCAATTACCAAGACGCAGTCACGCATCAGCACAAAGGGACTCTGCCCAATCACGGCATATCCGCAATGGATCCAGGTCTTCACCATTGTCTAGAACCCCATCTGCCGAGGCAGCCACGTGACGAGGCTTGGGAACAGGACGCAGAGCACCAGCACCGCGAACTGAAAGCCCACATAGCCCCAAGACTCGGAAATGATCCGCTCAATCCGCTCTCCCGTGACCCCACTCATCACGAAAAACAGGACCCCCACCGGCGGCGTCATCATGCCGATCACAAGGTTGAACATGAACAGAAAACCAAACCACAACGGATCCAATCCGTAGGTCACCGCAATGGGGGCAAAAATCGGCACCAGCATGATGTAGGCCGCATTGGACTCGAGCACCATGCCAACCAGCACCAACAGCAACATCACAAGCACCAGAAAGACCATCGGATCCTGGGTCAATGTTTGGATCCACTGAGACAGCCGCAACGGCACCATATCAATGGTAAATACAAAGGTGATGGTGGCGGCGAAGGCAATGAGGGCGCCAACCATGGAGGCGGTTACAGCACTCCGGAAAAGTACCCGCGGAAGATCAGCCACGGTAATTTTTCGGGTGACGCCAAAACCAATGACTGACGCATAGAGAACGGCGATCGCAGCGCCTTCAGTGGCTGTGAAGACTCCACCCACGATGCCACCGACCACCACAATCGGCATCGAAATAATCAAACCGGCCCGTTTGAAGTGATACCAGACATTAGGAAAGGAGACGGGATCACCAGAGAGCACATACCCTCGCCGCCACGAGATGTAGCTGGCGATCGCCATAAACCCAAGTGTCAGAATCAGCCCTGGAATCAAGCCAGCGATAAATAACGCACCCACTGACACCGAGCTACCCGCCATAAGTGCATAAACGATCATCGCATTTGACGGTGGAATAATCGGTCCAAGATTCGCGGCAGCGGCAATCACCGCTCGAATCGTTGTAATAAACGTCGGAGAGAAGTCAGCCAATGCGATTGCCGTCAGAGGTAACGTTGCTGCAAAACACAATACGCCAATCAAGCCAAGCAAGTATGCGTATGCGATTGTGTGTCGTCTCAGTATGTTGAACAACTTTTGAAATCCCCAATATCTAAATTGTCGGAGGTGACTGAGTCATGTCTTATATGCTGATCCAAGAAACTCGCGAACGACTGCAGGCGATGAATACTGTTG
>RFUY01000248.1 GCA_009922705.1 Gammaproteobacteria bacterium | reverse complement strand
GAGGAAGGTGAATCCCTCGCCGGTGACAGAGATTGAAATCTTGGCTCCAAACTCAACACTGCAACGAGCTTTCCCGCGGACAATCGGCCTGATGTGCGCTTGGCAGAGGCTGACGATGCGATCAGGAATGCTTCTGCTGTCTGCGTGATAGAGAATGGCCTGCTGGCGGACCAGCTCACTGACCACCAGCAACTTCTGGTAGATATGACGTCCGGCGGCCAAAAGGCTGCCGCCCCAGGCGATCAGGGCGTCAATGCTCGCAAGATTCCGCTTCAGGTGGCCGAGCTGCTGCTTGATCGCCTTGCGGATCTTGGTAATCCGGGGCTTCTTCTTCTTGGCCACAGCGAGAAACTGCTGCCTCGCTTGTTTGCGATGCGTACGCGGCTTATGACCAAATTGATCTCTGATCTGAGGATGCATCGCATCGATCAGGATTTCAGTCACCTCCCTCGCTTCATTGAGCAGTGATAGATCAGTTGGATGGCGAATATCTACCGGCGCACAGGTGGCATCAATCAGCAACGAGCCTTGGTTCGGCTGCTTCTGAGAGGATGGTCTTGGCTGGTCGACAGGGCTGGCTGATCCGCCACCATTGTCGCTGTCATCGCCGGGGTCCTGGAAATCTGATGAGCGAATGACCTTCAGGCCGTGGCGCACAATCCGTTCGTTGCAGTCATTCACAACGGCTTCCGGTAGTCGCTTGCGGCAATACACCATCATCGATGGATCAAACGGCGCCAAATACTGGAATGCTTCCAGGCCGATGAAGAACTGCAAGTATGGGTTCTCCTTGATCTGCTCGACCAGTTCTTCATCCGTGAGCCCGAGTCGAGCCTTGATGATCAATGCGCCGAGTGCCATGCGAAAGGGCTTTGCTGGCGCTCCAAATCCCTTGCAGAACTGGGCCGCGTAATCATCCTCCAGCTCATCCCATGGAATGAGCTCAGCCAGCTTGATCCAGCGATTGTCACCAGAAAGTTTGCCACCAAATGGCAGGAAGAAGTCTTCGAACGAGAGCTGATGACGATGCTCACGCCGGTACATGTGGAAAACTCCGGGTCGCTTTTGGGCTCAAATCGGCCCGTTTGCGTACATCTTACCGTCAAAAACTGCTGACATCCATTGCGGCGCAATGGATCTGGCCTTAATCAGGAAGCCCTAAATAGTGATCGCAGCCGCCCCTGCTTACACCCCGTTGATCAAATCGCCACTGCCGGAGTTGTGGGTATGAACCACGACACCCAATTTCTCGGTCAGTTGGTATCTGGCCCATGTCAATGAAGAACCTAAACCAGCAGCAACATCCGGCACTGGCGTTGAGTTTCAGCAGCCATAACTGAACGTCGGCATTCTTGGATAGTCTCAGCAAATTCTGTTTATCTATGGTCAGGCTCCTTCGTGTCGTCAAGAGAGCTGCTAGACCGGAATCAAACGCACCGACCAACGCTAATAACCCAACTCGGATGGAAGCAACGTTGACCCATGGAGGTGTCGTGTCGCTCACTCTTTGATTCAGGGCTCTGTGTAGGGAAACTCAACTCCTTCAGGCAGCCAGCGCGGCTGATCCGTTCGGTCGTAAATGAACCAGGGCTCAGAACGGTTGAACGCCTCTGTCGTGGTCTGGGTGAGCACCCA
>RFUY01000247.1 GCA_009922705.1 Gammaproteobacteria bacterium | reverse complement strand
ATTTTGAGAGACATCCCGGTGATCGTCATTTGCGTCATCGTCGCATCCCTGATTGAGTGTTTCTTAGTCCTCCCAGGCCACCTGAATCAAAGCTTGGCCCGTGGATCCCGTGAAGAGGGGAAAATCCGACAAGCGCTTGACCGTGGATTCAATCGATTCCGCGACGAGGTCTACCAGCCAATTGTCCATCTCGTCATGCGCGCGCCGGGCCTCGTTCTACTGACCGGTTTGATGCTTTTCGTCTTGTCCGTTGGACTCATTACCGGTGGGCGGGTGAAGTTCACATTTTTCCCATCCATTGATGGAACGACCCTGTGGGCGGCTGCACAGTTCACACCAGGAACGCAGCAAGCCGATGTCGATGCCTTTTTAGCATCCCTTGAGACCTCACTCGCTGCGACAGAAGCGCAGTTTGCTGCACCGGTGAGCCGCTATGCCGTGCGCCAGCATCGGCAGCTGAGTGGGCCGGGAATTCAGCGCATTCAAGGCGATCATGTTGGCACACTCAAGGTCACACTGATGGGGAATGTGGATGGCCCCACCAACGACGCCGTGATCGAGGCATGGCGCGCAAATATTCAATTACCGGCAGGGATCGAGAAGTTCTCCATTCGACAGGCCACCGGAGGCCCGCCGTCTAAACCGATCGAGGTAAAGTTGACTGGGCAGTCCATTGCAAGACTGAAGGACGCGTCGCTTCTCTTGCAAGAACAACTCAAGCGCTATCCTGGGGTCTCAAATGTGGACGATGATCTTCCCTTTGGCGCAGAACAATTGGTCGTCACGCTGACCCCAGAGGGGCGGACTCTGGGGCTCACCTCCCAGAGTTTAGCGCGGCAAATTCGGTCTGCCTTTGAAGGACGTGTCTTGCAAACCTTTTTCGACAACGGAATCGAAGTCGAAGTCTCCTTGGCGCTTAGCACACAGGAACGCGATCGACTCAGTACACTGGACCAACTACCGATCATCACCCCACAAGGCGGCGTCGTTCCCTTACCTGTCGTCGCTGACTTCACGGCACGCCGTGGCTTGGACGAGTTACGCCGCAGTGATGGCGACATGAGTATTGTCGTCAGTGCAGACCTCAATAACACCGTCGCAAATGCAGCAGACATCCTGAATTCTTTGCGTGAGACGACCTTGCCGGATCTCGAGCGCAGTTTTGATGTGACGGCGGTATTCCAGGGGCGGGCGAAGGATCAAGACGAAACCTTTGCAGACATGCGCACAGGGGTGGTTGTGGCATTCGTCTTGATTTACATCATTTTGGCTTGGGTATTCGCAAGTTACACCTGGCCATTTGCGGTCCTCGCCGCAATCCCGCTTGGTCTGACGGGTGCAATTGCAGGCCATTGGGTGATGGGACTCGACCTCACGGTCTTGTCGCTATTTGGATTCTTTGGCCTCAGCGGGATTGTGATCAACGACTCCATTGTCTTGGTCTCCACCTATCGGCGCTACATTGAAGAGGGTCAGCATCATCTCGATGCGATCGTGAATGCCAGTCGTATGCGCCTAAGGGCTGTCTTGGTGACCTCTCTGACAACCATTGGCGGGCTCACACCAATTCTGTTTGAAACCTCTCCACAAGCACAATTCTTGATCCCCATGGCTACGACGATCGTCTTTGGCTTAGCCTACGGG
>RFUY01000246.1 GCA_009922705.1 Gammaproteobacteria bacterium | reverse complement strand
CGGCTTTGATCCTGAAGTGGAGGCTGTGTGCCGCGGTCCTCATGGATTACTTAGCTCGACTCGTGAGAACGGAGTCGTGGTGGTCAATAGCACCTGTGATCCAGAATTCATGCAAGAGCTGGCTCAGGCCTTTGCCGACAAAGGTCATGGCTTCCTCGATGTGCCGATTGCTCGGGGTGGTTGGGCTGCAGATAACGGCACATTGCTCGCGATGGTGGGTGGTGAGCAAGCAACGCTGGAACGGGCGCGCGCTTCACTGGCAACGTTCTGCTCAGATATCGAATGGATGGGTGGTGTTGGGACCGGCCAAGTCACCAAGGCAATTAACAATCTACTGCTGTGGTTAAACGGAATCGGATTACTGGAGAGTGCGCAGATTGCGGAGGCCTATGGGCTGAATCTTACTCAGCTTCGTGAGGTGTTGTTGCTCTCCAGTGGACGCAGCGCAGCGATGGAAGATTGGCCGAAAATGACGTTCTCTTGGGCTGCGAAAGACATGCAGATTGTCTCTGCCATGATGGGACGTCATGCGCTGAACTTGCCGTTGTTGACTGAGCTCTCTGATCGCGCACAAGTCGCGAAAGTTGAGTGCGAAACACGTCGGAGCGCCGGGCGAGACTGGGTTCAAAAATGACCGACCAAACCCTCGGACAGTTGTATGCCCTTGCGTCGGCGTTGAGTTTCGCCTTCGCGAGTATTGGCATCAGCATTAATCAGCGCCGAGGGTATCCGAACGATGGGGCCTTTTTATCGGTCGCCATCACGGTTTTATTCGCGTTCGGGCTGTTCGTATTGTTTGAGCGGGGACGACTGCCTTCGATGGACGACCCTCTGTTTTTCGAAGGGATTTTGTGGTTTTCGATGGCGGGGCTGTTCGCCATGGTGTTCGGGCGAACTTTGGTGTTCCGATCGATTAAGCTCCTGGGGGTCACCCGCGGAACCACGGTGAAGAAATTTAATCCGTTTTTCTCGGTGTTTTTTGCGTTTTTATTTCTGAGTGAGCTCTTTAGCACCTGGGATTTGGTGGGGATGGGTGCCCTTGCCGGTGCGATGGCGTTGCTGGTCTCCGACAAAAGCCGAAAATATGCGTCTCAAGATCCATTGAAGAGCCATTCGCTGGGTGCGACGGCTCTGCTCTATGTGCCTGGAATTCTCGCGTGTCTGGCCTATGCAGTGTCATACATCGCACGAAAGATCGGACTAGATACTTTGACCGCTCCCGCGTTTGGCACCTTTGTCAGTGCCGTGTCTGGGCTCCTTTTTTATGTCTTAGCAGCCGTCTTCTCGAGCACCTATCGTGGTTTCGTTTTTGGCGGGCTAAAAAATATTCGCATGATCACGCTAGGGATCGGGATTTCGATGTCGTTGGGTCAGGTGCTGTTTTTCACGGCATTGGCCTACGAAAAACTCTCAACCGTCGTCGTGATTTCTGCGCTTGAGACCTTTATTGCGATTTTTTTGGCGGTGGTGGTGTTCCGGCTGGAACAGCGACCTTCCGTCAAACAACTAGGAGCAGCTTGCTTGGCCACGCTTGGGGTCGGGTTGGTGACATTTTATTAATTGAAATGAGTGAGGTGAACCATGACGGAATGGGTCGAACCAAAAGACGAGAAGCGCGCGGGCCATGGGACCTTTGGTCGGCCTTTGACG
>RFUY01000245.1 GCA_009922705.1 Gammaproteobacteria bacterium | reverse complement strand
GGTGATGCAGAGGGTTCAGTCGCGACTTGGCGGCATCTCACGATTGATCCGGAGACACGTCAACTGTCAACGCTCGTTGAAAGCGGGTCGGTTCGCCTTGAGGTGGGAACTGTGCAATTGGCTGACGCCACGCGTCTGACCCTGACACCGGAGCAGATTACTCAAGAGCGCACTGCGATGACATTCGACACGGGCTTGCAAGCCTCGGGTGTCCGCTGGTTGATTTTGCCGGCTGAGCAACTGTCACTGACGGAGCTTTGGGTCGCACAACAGTTTTTGACCGCCCAGGGCTTGCAAAGCCGAACGCATGCGCAGGTATTTTGGCAACGGCTCGCCGCACCACTGACGTTGGCGGTGTTGGGGCTGTTGGCGGCTGTGACTGCTTTCGGGACATTTCGGGGGGTTTCGGGGGCTGTCACTGTCATCGCGCGTTTTTCTCGCGGTATTGGCAGGCTTGGTGTTCAAATATCTGATGGATATGACGGCGCCACTGACCCTCTTGCTGGGCTGGCATCCGAGCATCGCCGTGCTACTGCCGTTGGCGCTTCCCCTCGTCTTGATTCCGCGGGCATTACGACCGTGACGGCTTGGGTAGGCTGACAACCCGAGATTTACTGAGTCGATCGTAGATCGTTTGACCGTCCGGGAGCACCCAGGCGCTCAAAATCAGAAAGCCGAGCGGTGCCAAGCAGGCGAGACAGACGGCAAGCCGGATGACGACATCGGATCCGCGAAGGCTAGTCCCGTCAAGGCGCACCACCCTCAGGCGCCACGCCCGCATTCCTGCCGTTTGGCCACCAACGCGCCATGACCAGCCAAAGTAGCCGAGAGAGGACAGCAGGATGATCGCGCGGACTAACCATGGCGGTGCCTCTCCACCGGCGAGCATCGCTGCAATCAGTCCACTCACCAGCCAAAGTGCCGTTAGGATGAGGCCGTCATAAAGCCATGCTAGCAGGCGCTTCCAAACCGGCGCGGTGGTGACAATCATGAGTCCGGAGGCCCCACTTGGGGCTCCGTAGGCTCTTCCCACTGCTGTTGGAGTTCGGCAAGTTTGGCGTATTTGTAAAACGTGCCAATAAAGGCGCCGACCGCGATTGCAAGTCCTGCGCGGCCATCGCGCCAGCCGCTTTTGAAGAGGTAGCTTTGGATGAAAATTGAAGCCCCATGCAGCAGACCTTTGCCGAGGCCGCCTTGCGTCTTGTGTCGTAACTTTTCGGCGCCGAGGCTTGAATAGCGATCTGCCTTCTTCAACATCTGTGAGAGGTTTTCGAACGGGAACTGCCAAATCGGAGCGGTCAGATGTCCGATTGGACCCTCGCAGATAAACCCCTCATGCACTTCTTCAAGGGTGTAGCTTAGTTGTCCTTGCCGGAACAACTGGGGCTGGCGATAGTCTGGATACCAGCCAGAATGCTTTACCCAGCGGCCCAGTAAGAAATTTTTGCGGGGCATCCAATAAGCGACTGGGCCGTCGGGATCGTCTGTTCGGACAATGGAGAGAATCTCGTCTCGGGATTCCGGGGTGCAACGCTCATCCGAGTCCAAGGAGAAAATCCAAGGATGAGAACACTGGGTCAGTGCCTCATTTCTGAGTTTGCCAAAGCCTTCGAAGGGGATTTGAACGACCTTTGCGCCGAGTTCGGAAGCGATCTCGGCA
>RFUY01000244.1 GCA_009922705.1 Gammaproteobacteria bacterium | reverse complement strand
CATCCAGCCGACCCGTCCGCGTCCCCATGGGCAACCCGTCAAGTGCCGTCAGCCCCATGGTTGAGGCCACCGAACGCCCGTCTTTGACCGCACACAAGCTCGCCCCGTTGCCCAGATGACACAGCACCACCTCATCGGCTTGATTGAGGGCAGTACACTGAAAGATCACGCGAGATTTTGGGAGTTTCTCCAACACTGTGACGGTCACCGTGAGGGTATCCCCCAAATGCACCGGGCGACAAAACTCGAGGGTTTGACTCACATAGATGGTGCCGATACCCGGCAGCACGGTCCCCAACACCGTGGAGATTAGAGCGCCGCCCCACATGCCATGCGCAATGATCTCGTGAAACCGACTGGATTTCGCATAGTCCCCATCCAGATGCGCAGGGTTATAGTCACCTGACATCACCGCAAACAACTGAATGTCTTGCATGGTCAGCCGTTTGACCAGCGAGGCGGACATGCCGACCTCTAATTCGTCGTAGGTGGTGTTGGTTAATTGGGTGTCTGGTGTCACGATTTCGCCCTCAATCGACAACGTCATTTTGCATTGCACAAGAACACGAGGTCAAAACAATGACAACGGCCACACTCACTTGATCTGGAACAAGACCATGACACAAATCGAGTATTACTTCTCACCCGTCTCGCCCTTCACCTACCTGGCCGGTGATCGGCTCGAGCAACTCGCCACCGAGCTTGGCGTGACAATTGAGTATCACCCGTTTGACATCGGGGCCGTCTTTGCAGCCACAGGCGGGGTTCCGGTGGGCCAACGAAGCCCACAACGCCAAGCCTATCGGCTCCAAGAGTTACAGCGGATCCAAGCAAAAACCGGTCTCCCGTTTCAGCTGCATCCCGCCTACTTCCCAGTTGATGGAACGGCCGCCTGCCAACTGATTCTTGAAGCGAAAGCGCATGGTCATCCGGTCGCGCGCTTGGTGCAGGCCTGCTTGCGCGCTGTTTGGGCTGAGGATCAGAACTTGGCCGATCATGCGGTGCTGGCGCAGTTACTGGCACAGGTCCAATTACCCACGACACTCCTCGAGACGCTCGAGAACGCTCGGGACGCGCTGGTGTCAGAGACCGAAGAGGCCATTGCCCGAGGCGTCTTTGGCTCACCCTTCTATCTGGTGGGAGACGCCCGCTTTTGGGGTCAAGATCGTTTAGAGGATGTGCGCGCGCATCTGCTCGCACAGCTTTAGTCAGTAAAAGCAAGGCCCCGTCTCGGGGCCTTGCTGAGCGCGTTTAGGCGTCGATCAACTGACCACGCTCAATGGCAATGGTTCGCGGCTTCAGCGCCTCTGGCAGCTCGCGGTAGAGCTCGATGTGCAACAGACCGTGTTCAAGCCGTGCGCCCTTCACATAGACGTGATCAGCCAATTGGAACTTCCGTTCAAAGCCGCGATTGGCGATGCCGCGATGCAAGAATTTACGCGCAGTGGCCTCTTCCGCATCGGCTTTTTTGCCGACCACAGTCAGCTCGTTTTGCTTGGACTCAATACTTAATTCCTCATCCGCAAATCCGGCAACCGCCATGGTAATGCGGTACTGGTCTTCGCCGATGACTTCGATGTTATAGGGGGGGTAGCCCGCACTCTCGACCCGGTTGGCGTTTTCCAAAAGAGTTGCCAAGCGATCAAAGCCGATAGCGGTGCGATACAGGGGAGATAAATC
>RFUY01000243.1 GCA_009922705.1 Gammaproteobacteria bacterium | reverse complement strand
CTGCGCCGATCACCCTTTGGCGCGTGGAGACGCTCTTTGAGATTCGTTGGAGGACGGGACGGAGGATGGGCGATGATTTAGACAGAGGTGATAAACATGTTGCCAAAAACCACAGAAGATCCATCAAAGATTAGGGTCGCCTGACGATCAACCCCGTTGATGGTGGTTGCAAACGTTGCAATGTTGCCGTTTAGGCTTGCGCGAATGTTTTCGCCGAGAACGATTCGATCGGCTGTTGAGAAATCGAGTACCCGATCTGCTGTGCCATCAAGTTGATCGGCGGTGTAGTAGATGAAGTCTGCACCATCGCCTGTAGTGATGGTGTCATTGCCAGCGCCGGATCGGATGAGATCGTTGCCGGCTCCGGCATTGATCAGGTCGTCGCCAGCACCCGCTCGAATGAAGTCGTTGAAAGAGCTGCCGATGATGTCATCGTTGCCTGCGGCAAAGTTTAGATAGACCCCATTGAAAATCGTGCCAATGCCAGAAGGCGCATTGGATTGAATGGTGCCTCCACCCTCTGTGGTGGCACTGAG
Source organism: Gammaproteobacteria bacterium (assembly GCA_009922705.1). Lineage (GTDB taxonomy): Bacteria > Pseudomonadota > Gammaproteobacteria > Pseudomonadales > Litorivicinaceae > HIMB30. The sequence goes on along the minus strand of RFUY01000243.1, from coordinate 1,145 downwards.
ATCGATGGGTGTGGTGGATTCTTGGATGTTTTCAAAGCTGACCGCAATGGGTGCTCGATTGGTGACGCCCCCTTGAACCTCAAAGACAGGCTGAGCGCCGCTTGGAAGCGTATTGCGGTCAACGATGAGTCGATCGGTGGCGTCACCTGTCGCTGGGGTGAGGATAAAGCGGGTTGAGTTGGCGTCTCCTTTTGGGGTGAGTGTTGGTTGGGTGTTGCGTGCTTCGACCAATAAGGTGAAGCTGTCCTCGGCGCTGGCTCCCTGGGTGTCTGTTGCTGTGATTTTTACGGAAATGGACCCTGCATCGGCATTGGCAGGAGTTCCCGAGAATGTCTTGGTCTCTGCATTGAAGCGCAACCAGGCCGGAAGAGGGGAGCCATTGGAGAGCGATGCGCTGAAAACGAGTGCATCGTTGGTATCGACATCCTTAAAGGTGTCGCTTGGAATGGCAAAGGTAAAGGCTGTATTGCCAGTGGCTTTCTGATCCTTGATGGGAGTGGCAACGGTTGGAGTCTCGTTGACATTCGTGAGTGTCAACTGGAAGGGTGTGCTGATCGGTGTGCTGGAGGTGAGTTCAGGATCGGCAACGTTGATGGTGATGTTGTAGGAGGCCTTCGCTTCGAAATCGAGCGCTGTACCAGCTCTGAGGAAGAGTCGATTGTCGTCGATTTCAAAGGCATCGGCATCGTCGCCGGAGAGGCTGACGGTGTTGGTGCCAAAGCCGTCGTCGCTGATCACGAGATCAGCGAGTTTGATGCGTGATGCGGTGTCCGTGTTTTCGGCTAGGGAGGTGACGGGAGGGGTGATGGTCAGCGCTGTTGGCGCCTGATTGGGTTGGAAGCCAAGGGCACCTGGGTCAACAATGATGCCGTTGACGGTGCGATCACCATCCCACTGGTCGCCATCGGTCAAGGTCAGGCGCAGGGTCACCAGCTCATTGTTGTCACGCTGGCCGTCGTTGTTTGAGTCGGTGAGGATGTACTGGTAGAGGGGATTGTTGGATGTATCCCGATAGTCCTGGAAGGCGAGGTCGGTGTAATTAAATTTGTAATAAACGGCCTGCCTGAGATCGGTTGGTAACAAGCGGCTCACGTTTGATGGCAGGAGGAAGTCCACCGTGGTGGTGGAACCGGGTTGCACTCCGC
>RFUY01000242.1 GCA_009922705.1 Gammaproteobacteria bacterium | reverse complement strand
TATCAGTGGGTCGATGTATTTCTTTGCCCTCCAGCAGCACAGGCGGAGGTAAAGCCGCCGTTTTCGCAACCGGCGCTTATGCGCGGATACGTCGTCAATTCAATATGCCAGTCGGCAAATTTGAAGGGATTGAAACGGTCATTGCGCGTATGGTGGGACTCACCTACACCATGGATGCCGCCCGCTCGGTCACTGCCGGTGCAATCGATGGCGGGGAGAAGCCGTCTGTACCCTCGGCCATGCTCAAATACCACACGACCGAAATGGGTCGTCAACTTGCCAATGACGCGATGGATATCCACGGCGGTAAGGGTATTTGCCTAGGACCGAAGAACTATCTGGGTCGCGGGTATCAAGTAGTACCAGTGGCCATCACCGTCGAGGGGGCAAACATCCTCACTCGTAGCCTCATTATTTTTGGCCAAGGCGCTGTACGCTGCCATCCTTTTGTTCTCAAAGAAATGGAAGCAGCGCGCAATCCTAACCGCAAACAAGGCGTTGATGAATTCGATCGTGCGCTCTTTGGACATGTGGGTTTCACGCTCAGCAACGCGGTCCGCTCACTGGTCATGGCGCTGACTAATGCGAGGTTTACGGCGTCGCCGAGCACAGGGGCTGCAAGCCGCTATTACCAGCATATTGTTCGATTTTCATCGAGCTTCGCTTTTGCCGTCGACGTCGCCATGCTGAGCCTAGGAGGGTATCTCAAAAAAAAGGAGAACCTATCTGCCAGACTTGGTGATGTGCTGTCATATATGTACCTTGCGTCGATGGTGCTCAAGCACTACGAAAATCAAGGCCGTCGAGAAGAAGACTTACCGATTGTGGAGTGGGCATGCCGTCACCTGCTCTATCAAGCGCAGGAGCAGTTACACGGGTTTTTACGTAATTTCCCGAATCGCCTACTCGCCGGACTGATGCGATTTTTCATCTTCCCACGGGGACGTCAGTACTCAGCACCCGATGATCGCTTAGCACGTAAGCTTGCCTCATTGGTCATGGAACCAACCTCCGTCCGAGATCGGCTCTGTTATCCCGTCTATCGAGAAGTGCAAAGTCGAAATTCACTCGGCTTACTGCAAAAGGCCTTAGAGCAAAGCGCTCAAGCAGAGGTACTCGAGAAAAAAATCCGTGTCGAAGGGGTCAAGACAGGCCGTATCACGGCCTTAGATTTACCGGGGCAAATCCGCGAAGCAGAACAAATCGGTCTCCTCACCAAAGAAGAGGCTGAGTGGCTGCAACAATACGACGCCTTGGTGATGGAACTCATTCACGTCGACGATTTCGCTCCCGAGGAACTGGCCGCTACAACGAATCTCTAACTCACTGCTAACCATGTCAGATGCCGCACATTGGCCTCGCGCCATCTTGCATGTGGATATGGACGCGTTTTATGCCTCCGTTGAGCAACGGGACGATCCCTCCCTGCGTGGTCGCCCGGTCATTGTCGGTGGCACGGCAGGAAGAGGTGTTGTCGCGGCCGCGAGCTACGAAGCCAGAGAATTCGGCATACGATCAGCGATGCCCGTTCGACAAGCGCTTGAGCGCTGTCCTCAGGCGATATGTGTTCGACCTCGGATGGCGCACTATGCAGCGGTTTCAACCAAAATCTTTGAGATTTTTTCTGAGTTTACCCCGCAGGTGGAAGGGCTCTCTCTCGATGAAGCGTTTCTGGATGTCACTGCGAGCAAAACACTACTCGGCGATCCGT
>RFUY01000241.1 GCA_009922705.1 Gammaproteobacteria bacterium | reverse complement strand
TCCACAATTAATTCCGCGCCTTCCTCTGCACCCACTTCAATAAGTTGTTCGATTCGCGTCTTCGCCGCCATCGAGACAACGGGTCCATAAGCGGCGCCAGGTTCTTTCCAATAATTTGGCGTCAACCCCCGCATGGCTTCAGCAATCTCAGGCAACCACTGTTGCGCCTCTCCGACTAACACCACCACTGAAATCGCCATACACCGCTGTCCAGCCGCTCCACAGGCAGCGCCCATCAACGCATTAATCACTGCAGTTTTATCCGCATCCGGCATGACAACCATATGATTCTTGGCGCCAGCCATCGCCTGAACTCGCTTACCTGCCTTGGCAGCTGTCTCATAAATATGACGACCGACGGGAACGGACCCGACAAAAGACACACCTTGAATCAGCGGGTGCGTGATGAGTGCATTGGCAGTATCTTTATCGCCGTGCAAAAGCTGTAGAACGTTGGCAGGAGCGCCTGCCTCTAAGAACAGTTCGGTCAACCGAACGGGACAAAGTGGATCTTGTTCAGAGGGTTTCAAGACAAAGGTATTCCCGGCCGCGATCGCAAGCGGGAACATCCACAGAGGAATCATGGCTGGAAAGTTGAATGGCGTAATGCCCGCAAACACACCCATCGGCTGGTGAATGGAGTAGGTATCGACGCCGCGCGCGACATTTTCAACATACTCACCCATCGAGGTTTGCGCGATACCAATCGCCTGTTCAATGACCTCAAGTCCACGAAAAACATCGCCTTTCGCATCCTCAAAGTTCTTCCCCAGATCCTCACAAATAATCTCGGCCAAGGCATCGTGATTGTCCCGCACAGCCTCTTGATACCGCATCATTAAACGCGCGCGCTCAGAGACCGGAGTCTCCCGCCAGCTGAGAAATGCAGCCTGCGCAGCCATCACTGCATGCTCCACATCTGTGGCCGTCGCCACTGGGAGCTGACCGAGTTCAGCTTGAGTCGCAGGATTCACGACGGGAATCGTCCAGGTCGCAGCGCCTTGCGTGAACTGGCCATCGATATACATGGGAATCACAGGTGTGGTCATGATGGGAGTCTCAGTCTCGAATAAACCGACAGTCTAAACCATGATGGAGGGAGAACGAAGGAAGACTCGCTCGACTGCTCAGGGGTTTTTGACGTAACGCCCAGGCGCCGGCTCTAGGGGCGCTCTCAATCCTCCACCGACTGCCGGAGGCGAAACCCGTGCACCGGCACTTGCCTGAAGAAACGCACCCCAATCAACCCACCAACTGCCATCAACAGCAGATCCCTCGGCAAGCACACACGGATCAGACGCTTTCATCACCCAATAGCTGTATTTCGAGGCTGCTGGGGGGTTAATCACACCACCATTGTGGCCTCCGCGCCCCAACACATAGCGGACTGGACCACCAAGACCTTTGGCGCCCTCAAAAACTGACTGCCATGGTGCGATGTCATCGGATAAAGCCGCCATCACATAGGTGGGGACCGCTATGGACTCCAGAGCCATTGATTGTCCAGCCAAGTGAATTGGTGGGCCATTGATCAGTCCATTGTCTTGATACAGCGTGCGCAGGATCCAAGACACCATTGCTGCAGGAATCCGCGTGCCGTCACCCAGCCAATGGAACAAGGGCATCGGTTTTGCGCGCTGACCCAACAGATAACTATTGATCGCGCGGCCCACGTATAAGTCATGTGGCCTCAAGCTGGCAAAGGTCCGCAAACTGACAGCGGC
>RFUY01000025.1 GCA_009922705.1 Gammaproteobacteria bacterium | reverse complement strand
CGAAACGCGTCACTGATCCGTGCTTTTTGGTCTGCAAGGTGTGCGCGCAAGGCGCCGGTTGTGAGGTCTGTAGGATAGGTTAACTCGGGCGCTAATGGTCCGACGATCAAACTCATGGTGAGACCCTTGGGAAGGTTTCATCCCAGTCTCGGTAGGTCAGAATCTCGTAGCCCGTTTGCGTCACTAAGAGGGTGTGTTCCCACTGTGCCGAGAGCTTCCTGTCCTTGGTGACCGCCGTCCACCCATCGCCGAGGATTTTCATGTGACGTCGACCCTGATTGATCATGGGCTCAATGGTGAAGGTCATTCCTACTTCTAACTGCATTCCTGTGTCGGGACGCCCGTAATGCAGGACCTGCGGATCTTCGTGAAACACTTTGCCAATGCCGTGGCCGCAGAACTCTTGGACGACCGAGTAATAATTGGATTCCGCATAGGTTTGAATGGCATGTCCGATCGTGCCGAGGTGCATCCCAGGGCGAACCAAGGCGATGCCACGATACAAGCACTCTTGAGTCACTTGAATCAGACGCGTTGCAAAGGGCTTGGCGTCGCCCACGACAAACATTTTTGAGGTGTCGCCATGATACCCATCTTTAATGACGGTGATATCAATGTTGATGATGTCGCCAGATTTCAGGATCCGCGTGTCATCTGGAATGCCATGACAAATCACATGATTGACGCTGGTACAGATCGATTTCGGGAAGCCCTTGTAGTTCAGTGGTGCGGGAATGGCCTGCTGCTCGTTCACAATGTAGTCATGACACAAGCGGTCCAAAGTGCCAGTGGAGACACCCGGCTTGACCTCGGGCTCGATCATTTTGAGAACGTCTGCGGCTAAAGCGCCAGCCAGGCGCATGCCAGCAATGTCAGACGCTGTTTTGAGAGTAACCGTCATGGCGAGTCCTTACTGAATCGGCGAAGTATGCCAGAAGTGGTGTTTTGACTGAAAGCTGTGCCATAATTCGCGCCGCTTAAATCGCGAGAAGATCGACAACCGGTGATGGGGTGCCCTGAGATCAGGGTCATGATCGGGATCGGCTCGCTTGTTACAACCCCTTACAAAGGATTACATCATGGCAAATGTCAGCATGCGTGACCTGTTAAAGGCAGGCGCACACTTCGGTCACCAGACGCGGTACTGGAACCCTAAAATGGCTCCCTATATCTTCGGGGCGCGCAACAAGATTCATATTATCGATCTAGAACTCACGGTTCCTGCACTGGAAAAAGCGGTCTCGATTGTTCGGTCCATGGCCGAGAAGCGAAACAAGGTCTTGTTCGTCGGAACCAAGCGTGCCGCTCAGAAAATCGTGAAAGAGCAAGCAGAGCGCGCAGGTCAGCCGTACGTGAATCATCGCTGGTTGGGCGGCATGTTGACCAACTGGAAGACCATTCGTCAGTCCATCAAGCGGTTACGCGAGTTAGAAGCGAAAATGACCGACGGCACGTTGGAAAAACTGACCAAGAAAGAAGCACTCGATCTGTCCCGAAACCTCGAAAAGCTCGAGCGCTCAATCGGTGGGATCAAGGACATGGGCGGCTTACCCGATGCGATTTTTGTGATTGACGTTGATCATGAAAACATTGCGATTCAGGAAGCGAACAAGCTTGGCATTCCTGTCATCGGAATTGTCGATACGAACTCAAATCCCGACGGCGTGGATATTGTGATCCCTGGCAACGACGATGCCTTGCGTGCAATTGAGCTGTATACCCAGGCGATCGCGGATGCATGCATCGAAGGTGCGGCACAAAGCCTGGGACGGAGTGATTACGTCGAAGTCACGCCGGCTGCGGATGTCGAGCCAACCGCCGCTGAAGCAAGCGATGCACCCGAAGCATCTGAAGACGCCCCGATTCATTAAGAGAGAGGACAAGGCATGGCTGATATTTCAGCAGCACAGGTAAAGGAACTGCGCGAGCGCACCGGTCTAGGGATGATGGAGTGCAAAAAGGCACTCGTTGAAGCCGCTGGCGACATGGAGCTTGCGATTGATAACTTGCGGAAGTCCTCAGGGCTAAAAGCGGCAAAGAAGGCAGGTCGTGTGGCCGCAGACGGTGTGGTCCGCGTTGCTGTCAGCGAAGGAAAGGGCACATTAATCGAAGTGAACTCGGAAACCGATTTCGTTGCGCGCGATGACAACTTCTCGGCGTTTGCTGATGAAGTCATTGGTGCAGCGGCTGCGCTTGACGGAACCGATGTTGCGACGTTGATGGCCGGTGGTCTTGAGGACGCGCGGTCAGCACTGGTGCAAAAGATTGGCGAAAACATCAGCGTTCGACGGATTGCCAAAGTGGCAGGACCGGTCGTTGGGTGCTATGTGCATTCCAACCAGAGAATCGGCGTCTTGGTTGCCTTGGATGGCGGGTCTGACGAATTGGCGAAAGACATTGCAATGCACATTGCGGCCGTCAATCCGATGGTCGTTCAAGGGGATGACGTCCCTGCTGAGGTGGTTGAGAAGGAGCGCGAAATTTTTGTTGCGCAGGCCGCCGAATCTGGGAAGCCCGCTGACATCATTGAAAAAATGGTGGTCGGCCGGATTCGGAAGTTCCTGTCTGAAATCAGTTTAGTTGAGCAACCGTTCGTCAAAAACCCGGATCAAACCGTGGGGCAATTGGTGAGTCAACAGGGCGCGAAGGTATTGAGCTTTGTTCGTTTCGAGGTCGGCGAAGGCATCGAAAAAGAAGAAGTTGATTTCGCGGCGGAAGTGATGGCCCAAGCCAGAGGCCAATAATCGACAAGGCCGCTTTCGCGGCCTTTTTTTTGGGAGGATGCCTGATGGCCAAAGGGGAACGGACCTGTCGTTATAAGCGGATTCTGCTGAAGCTTAGTGGTGAGGCCTTAGCGGGCCAAGATGATGCCTTTGGGATCGACCCCAAAGTCTTGGATCGGATGGCCTTGGAAATCGGCCAATTGGTTGGCATTGGTGTGCAGGTTGGATTGGTGATCGGTGGCGGTAACTTGTTCCGTGGGGCCGAGCTCCATCAAGCGGGTCTGGATCGTGTCACCGGGGACCACATGGGGATGCTCGCGACCGTGATGAATGGCTTGGCGATGCGTGACGCACTGGAGCGCTCCTCGATTGCCACGCATGTGATGAGTGCGATCCCGATGAGTGGCATGGTCGAGCATTATGACCGGCGTCGTGCAATGCGCTATCTTGACCAAAATGATGTTGTGATTTTCGCAGCCGGCACCGGCAATCCATTTTTTACGACGGATTCCGCGGCCTGTCTGCGTGCAATTGAAGTGGATTGCGATCTAGTGCTAAAGGCCACTAAGGTTGACGGGGTGTATGATGCAGACCCGGTGAAGAACCCTGATGCGATCAAATATGACCGGTTGGACTATGAGACCGTGCTCGCCAAACAATTGGGGGTAATGGATCTGACTGCGATTTGTTTGGTGCGGGACCATGAGATGCCTGTTCGCGTCTTTAATATGAATAAACCTGGGGCACTTGTCGCCATTGTTCGTGGTGAGGACGAGGGTACCCTGATCGAGAGGAGTCATGCGTGATTAACGCCATTAAAGAAGATGCCAAGGAGCGCATGGAGAAGTCGCTTGATGCGCTTGGCCATGCCTTTGCGAAGATCCGGACGGGTCGTGCGCATCCGTCCATTCTGGACACCGTGCGTGTGGACTATTACGGCTCAGAAATGCCGTTATCACAGGTGGCGAACGTCGGTGTTGAAGATGCCCGTACGCTGACGGTTTCCCCTTGGGAAAAGAACATGGTGCCTGAGATTGAAAAGGCGATTATGAAGTCTGATCTTGGCCTAAATCCGTCAACAGCAGGCGGCGTGATTCGCGTGCCGATGCCGCCGTTAACTGAGGAAACCCGACGCGGGTATACCAAGCAAGCGCGTGCAGAGGCTGAGGGGGCGCGTGTTGCGATTCGGAATATTCGCCGCGACGCACTGGCGCAACTCAAAGAGCTGCAAAAAGAAAAAGAGATCTCCGAAGATGATGAGAGACGCGCCGGTGACGACATTCAGAAGTTAACGGACGGATACGTGAAGCGCGTTGAAGAGTTGCTTGGCGCCAAAGAAACGGATTTGATGGAAGTCTAAGTCCTCATGGAGGCTGGAACACTTCCTGCGCATGTCGCGCTCATCATGGATGGTAATAACCGCTGGGCACGCGCCCATCATCGTCCAAAGTTAGCGGGACACCATGCCGGAGCAGACGCGTTGCGTCGGGTGATTCGGCAAGCGATGGTGCGAGGCGTGTCTACACTTTCGGTGTTCGCATTCTCGAGCGAAAACTGGCGTCGACCCCGGGTTGAGGTCGATGGTCTGATGCGATTGTTCGAGAAGTCGTTGCGTGATGAGACGCCGGCACTAGTCGAACACGGGGTGCGCATGCGTATCGTGGGTGACCGGAGTGCGTTCAGTGCTCGTTTGCGTGACGCGATGCAGGCTGCTGAAGAGGCCACCGCTGCGGGTGCTCGGCTTACCTTGAATATCCTCGCAAATTACGGGGGACGTTGGCACGTTGCGGCAGCCGCGCAACAGGCCGCGCGTCAGGTGCAGGCGGGGACGCTTACTGTCGAGGCGATTACCGAGACTTGGTTGGCCAACGCGTCTCTACTGGCGGACTGTCCAGACGTTGATTTACTGATTCGAACGGGCGGCGAACAACGGATTTCTAACTTTTTGTTGTGGCAGGCAGCCTATGCTGAGCTCGTATTCTCAGAGGTGCTGTGGCCTGACTTCGATGAAATCGCCTTTGACCGATGTCTCGAGCTCTTTGTTGCGCGAGAGCGTCGGTTTGGTCGGACCTCCGAACAGATTCAGGCAGCTCCATGCTAAGGGCGCGTGTCACAACCGCGCTGATCTTGGCACCTCTGGCGCTGATCGTGCTGTTTGTGCTGCCACCCACTGGCTTTGCGGTCGCCGTGGGGGGCATCGTCTTGGTCGCAGCCTGGGAATGGATTCGTCTGTGTGGCGGCTTTCAACCCCTGACCCGCTCAGTCCTTCTGGCGCTCTTTGCAGTGTGTTTGGGTGGAGCCTACAGTTTGCCCGCGATTTTGGTGCCCAATGTCTTAATCTTGGGGCTACTGTTTTGGCTTGCGACCTTCTTTTTTGTTGCGCGTTATCCGATTTCTCGCAGTCGACTGGGACAGAAGAAAACCAAACTCCTATTTGGCTTGTTGGTGCTGATCCCAGCCTATGTTGCGCTTTTGTATTTGCGGCGGCATCCACTGGGCGATGTCTTGATCGCGCTCCTCGTGGGGGTTATCTGGGCCGCAGATGTGGGGGCGTTCTTTGTCGGGACCCGCTATGGGCGGAGTAAGTTAAAGCCGGCGGTCAGCCCTGGTAAAAGCTGGGCAGGTGCTGTCGGTGGCATTGGCTTTGCGTTGATTGTTGCGATCATGGCCGGCGTTTGGGAAGACAGTCGCCTGATGATGTCGCCGCGGGCTTGGCTGGTCTTACTGGTGATCAGTGCGCTGACCGTTGTGTTCTCGATTTTGGGAGATCTCTTTGAATCCGTGATGAAGCGAGAGCAAGGCGTCAAGGATTCCTCGTCACTGCTGCCAGGGCACGGCGGCGTGTTAGACCGCATTGATTCACTCACAGCAGCGGCCCCGGTGTTTGCACTCCTCATTCATCTTACCGCCTGGCCGATTTTATGAGGCGCGGGGTTGCGGTCTTTGGCGCGACGGGGTCCATTGGGCGTTCGACGCTTGCGGTGCTCCGCGAACATCCTGATCAGTTCCGGCTGGAGGTGATCTCTGCGCATGCCAATTTAGAACGATTGAACGAGATCCTGCGCGTCCATCAACCACGACATGTCGTGATTACTCAGTCAGACCAATGGAAAGCCAGTCAGTCGCTCCGAGCGGCGTTTCCTGCTGTGGTCTTTCACGCAGGAATGGAGGCGCTCAATGACCTTGCAGCCATGCCTGAGGTGGAGATTGTTGTGGCGAGCATTGTGGGCGCGGCAGGACTGCGTTCAACGCTGGCCGCGGTGCGTGCAGGAAAACAGGTGCTGCTCGCCAACAAGGAAGCCTTAGTCATGGCAGGCACGTTGGTGATGGCTGAGGCGGCGCGCACAGGTGCGATCATCTTGCCCGTGGACTCCGAGCACAACGCAATTTTTCAATGCCTTCCACACGCCTATCGCACCGGGCAGACGATTCCGGGTCTGCATCAATTGATTCTGACATGCTCCGGTGGACCATTTCGGACGCTTGAAACGCAGGCGCTTCAGCATGTCACCCCGGAGATGGCCTGTCAGCACCCGAATTGGAGTATGGGTGCCAAAATCTCAGTGGATTCCGCCACCTTGATGAATAAGGGTCTGGAGTTGATTGAGGCCTGTCATTTGTTCGCAGTAGCGCACACACAGATTGATGTGGTGGTGCACCCGCAATCCGTGGTGCATTCGATGGTGGAATTTCAGGACGGCTCAGTACTTGCGCAGCTCGGGTCTGCTGACATGAGGATTCCGATTGCGTTTAGTCTGGGATATCCCGCGCGTCTTTCGATCGATGCGCCGCGAATTCAATGGCAGGATTTACGAACACTTGAGTTTGAGTCACCACGGCATGAGGATTTCCCGGCGATCGAATTGGCGCGTGCGTCGTATGCCGAAGGCGATGATCGACCACTGGTGCTGAACGCGGCCAACGAAATTGCCGTCGCCGCCTTTTTGTCGGGCCAAATTCGGTTTCCGGAGATTATGGCAATCACTTTAGAGTGCTTGAATCGATTGCCGAGACAGCCTATATCTGTGGTGGATGAGATGATTGTGCGGGATGCGGAAGTACGCGGGCTCGCGAAGCAATTAGTGGAGATCTCCGTATGTTCTTGACCATTTTCGCGACCATTGTGGCTTTAGGGGTTTTGGTCACCGTGCATGAGTTCGGGCACTATTGGGTGGCTCGTCGTTGTGGCGTTAAGGTACTGCGTTTTTCGGTTGGGTTTGGGCGTCCACTATGGACCCGTGTTGATCGGCATGGGACTGAATTTTGTGTGGCGGCGATCCCGTTGGGGGGCTATGTAAAGATGCTGGATGGCCGCGAGACCGCGGTCCCTGAGCGACTGAAAGATCAGGCATTTGATCACAAGCCACTTGCGCAGCGGGCGGCGATTGTTGCGGCCGGTCCGTTAATCAACTTAGGGTTTGCAGCATGCCTATATGGCCTTATTAGTGCGATCGGAGTCACGGTTGCAATCCCTGTTGTAGGCAGTTTCTCGGAAACGACACGAGATCAATCTGCATACCTTCCGGCTGAACTCCTCGCGGTCGATGGGGTACCAACAGCGTCGTGGGAGCGTGCGTCGATTCGGTTGGTCGACGCCATTGGCGAATCTGCGTCAATTCGGTTAACGCTCCGCCCATTGGATTCGAGCATCGTGCGCGATGTTGTGATCCCGGTTCCTCGAGCCATGCAATCAGAACAAAGTCCGTTAGCGATGTATGGCATTCAGCCATGGCGGCCATCGGTCACCCCGACACTTGCCATGGTGCAAGCCAATGGTCCCGGCGCGCTGGGTGGGCTTTTGGTTGGCGATACGATCCTTCAAATCGATGATCAACCCATTGCGGATTGGCAGGAGTTTGTGAATCGAATTCGGGTGAGTGCGAACCAGCCGCTGGAGATCCTTGTAGATCGGAACGGAGCGCGCCGTGTTTTGATCGTGACACCGGTTGGGCGCGAGGGCTCTCGTGGCGAATCCATCGGCTTTGTTGGGGTCGCTCCTGAACCTGTCGCGTTGCCACCAGACATGCAACGTGTGGTGCAAGCAGGACCGATTGACGCCGTCTTTGAAGGCCTCTCCCGCACGGTTGAAATGAGTTGGCTGACAATTAAGTCGATTGGCAAGATGCTGACCGGTGCCTTGTCGCCAGAAAATCTCAGTGGGCCGTTGACGATTGCCCAAGTCGCAGGCGATTCTGCGAGCTCGGGATGGTATGCCTACCTCAGCTTTCTCGCGTATCTTTCCGTGAGTTTAGGGGTGCTCAATCTGCTCCCGATTCCAGTGCTGGACGGAGGTCACCTGGTGTACTTCATGGTGGAGGCGATACGCGGCCGGCCCGTGTCTGAAGCGTCGCAAATGCAGGGGATTCGGATTGGCATGGCGTTGCTGATGGGTTTGATGGTCTTTGCGTTTTATAACGACCTCATGCGAATTTTTTAAGACGGAAAACAGGATCATTATGCGATTGCGGGCATGGACTAGCGCACTGGTATTGAGCTTCTCAGGCTGGGTGTTTGCGGCGACGGATTTCGTGGCATCGGATATTCGGATCGAGGGATTACAGCGGGTGTCCTCGGGGTCAGTGTTTGATGCATTGACGCTCAAGCCAGGCGATCGAATCGATGATCAGACGGTCAGTGAGGTGACGCGCCGTCTGTTTGAGACCGGATTCTTTGATCAGGTGGTTCTCCGGCAGGAGGGTTCGGTCCTTGTCATTGATGTGGTTGAACGGCCAGCGGTCAGTCGGATTGAAATTACCGGCAATAAGGCCATCGAGACTGATGACTTAATCGACAGCTTGCGCCGCGCAGGCATTGCCGAAGGTGATGTGTTAAAGCGTGCAACTCTGGATAGCTTGGCGCAAGCGGTCACACGGCAATACACCAGTCGCGGGCGGTATGATGCGACCGTCACCTCGGAAATCATCCCGCAAGACCGTAATCGAGTCGGATTGAATATCACGGTCTTTGAAGGGTCGGTGGCGAAGATCCGACGCATTACTGTGGTCGGTAATCAATCGGTCGAGACGGAGACGTTGCTCGCTGAAATCGACTCAACTGATGGGGGGTTATTTACCTGGATTACGGGATCCGACCAGTATGAGTCAGAGCGACTGAATGCAGATGTCGAGGCGATTCGGTCCTATTACCTCGATCGAGGGTATATCAATGCCGAGGTGTCCGAGCCGAAGATCGAATTGTCGGAAAATCTCGAAGAGGTGTTTATCACCATCACTGTGTCCGAAGGAACGCAGTATCGCGTGGGTGCGGTCAATGTCGGGGGAGAAATCCCAGTGGATCTCACGGAGGCAGTGAATGCCCTGAGCTTGCAGTCTGGAGAGCTGTTCAGTCGGCGACTGGTGAACGAGGCTGTTGAGTCCATGTCGAAGGCATTGGGTGATGCAGGCTATGCCCGTGCACAGGTGCGTGCGGTGCCAGAGCCACGGGATCAAGCGCGGGAGGTCGATGTGACCTTAGTGGTCACGCCAGGTCCCTTGGTGTATGTCCGTCGCATCGAGTTTAGAGGCAATACCGGTACCTCCGATGTGGTGCTGCGGCGCGAGATTCCACAGCTAGAGAGCGCAGTCACTTCCGCCGCCCAAATCGAGCGAGGCCGAATTAACTTACAGCGTCTTGGGTTTTTTAGCTTGGTGCGAGTACAGACGCGCCCTGTACCGGATGAACCGGACCAGGTGGATGTGATCTATGAAGTGACGGAGCAGGCCTCAGGATCACTGTCTGCGAGTATCGGGTTTTCGCAAGGCGAGGGCGTCTTGTTGGGGGCTGGCGTTAGCCAAAAGAACTTTCTGGGTTCTGGGAACTCGCTGAGTTTCAATCTGCAAAGTTCGTCGTCGGTTAAGGAGGCTCGGTTTTCGTTCACGGATCCATACTTTACGATCGATGGCGTCAGTCGCGGTATCGACCTCTACTTCCGGGAAACCGATTTTGATGAAGATGGGACAGCGAACTACACGACCGACGAGACTGGGCTGGGACTCAGTTTTGGCTACCCGGTCAGTGATCGCGCCCGCATTAGCACGAATGCGCGTATTCAGACCGTCGTGTTGCAGACAGCCAGTGCTGCGGCCGAGCGGCCAAACTACATTGAAAGCTTCCTGGTGGCAGAGGGCTTCGCACGTGACAACATTGAGGCGGAGTTTCTAGAGGTTGTGCTTGGTGCAGGGTATAGCTATAACACCCTGAACAAGGCATTTTTACCGACAGAGGGCATTCGACATCGGGTCTCCGCCGATCTTTCGGTGCCAGGATCTGACCTTGAATACTTCAGTCTCAATTATCTCGGCGAGTCCTTTACACCGCTGTCGAAGACCCGGGATGTCTCGCTCGCCCTCAAAACCAATTTAGGGTACGGCAGTGGCTATGGGGATTCGGATGGGTTGCCGTTCTTGAAGAACTTTTTCGCCGGCGGCATCCGGTCGGTGCGTGGCTTTGAGTACAACTCACTTGGCCCTCGAGATGAAGACAATGAGCAGATTGGCGGCAATGTACTCGTCACAGGGTCTGTATCGCTCCAGTTCCCATTGCCGGGCGTAAAAGAAACCGATCAGACGCGGATTTCCGTCTTTACCGATGCGGGGCAGGTCTATGACGAAGAGTTTGACCCGAGTGATCTGCGCTACTCGACTGGTGTTGCACTCGCCTGGATGACACCCATCGGACCCCTATCCTTTACCTACGCCAAGGCTTTAAATGCCGAGTCGACGGATCAAACGGAAGGATTTCAGTTCTCAATCGGTTCGAGTTTCTAATGGCATGGTCGCTGTCTGAGCTTGCGGCGCTGACAGGGACCGAGGTCATCGGTGATCCCGAGTGTCGCGTGTATCGCCTGAACTCGTTGCAGGCAGCTGAACCTGGTGATCTCAGCTTTTTAAGTCAGGTACGTCGTCGCTCCGAGTTACACACAACACGTGCGAGTGCTGTCGTTGTGCCCCCGCAGTGTGAGTCCGAGGTGCAGCATGGGTTGCGCTCAGAGCAGCCCTATCTCACCTATGCGCAGCTCAGTCAGCACATGGATCCGCGGGGGCTGCCATTTTCAGGCGCGCAGGATGCGACCGCCTCGATTGCCCCAAGCGCGAGACTAGGCGCCGCCGTCTCCGTAGGTCCCTATGCGGTGATCGGAGCAGATGTTGTGATTGGTGAAGGCTCAGTGATTGGGCCACATGTGGTGATTTACCCGGGAACGCATATTGGCCAGCGGTGTTTGATCGGAGCACACAGTGTCATTGGTTCGGATGGGTTTGGGTTCGCACCGAGCACGACGGGATGGATTAAGATCCATCACTTAGGACGTGTCAGGATTGGTGATGATGTTGAGATCGGTGCGTCTTGCACGATTGATCGCGGGGCCCTGGACGACACGGTCATCGGGTCAGGGGTCAAGCTTGATAATCAGATTATGATCGCTCACGGCTGCACCATCGGTCCGCGGACGGCAATGGCTGCTTGCGTTGCACTGGCCGGTAGCACGCATATCGGCGCCGACGTAACGGTTGGTGGGATGACTGGGTTCACAGGACATCTTGAGGTCTGTGATAAAGTGCACATCGGTGCAGACGCATTGGTGACGCAGTCGATCACGACGCCAGGGCACTATGCGGGAGGCGCTGCTGGCGTGATGCCGGTCGCGCAGTGGCGACGAAATGCCGTTCGGTTTCGGCAGTTGGATCGACTCGCAACGCGCTTGGCTCAGCTGGAAAAACCGAAGGATTCAACCAACTAAGGACTGCTATGCTATTGGATATCAAGGAAATCCGAGAATACCTGCCTCACCGTTATCCATTCTTGCTCGTGGACCGTGTGTTGGAGCTCGAGCTGAATCACCGCATTAAGTGCATCAAGAATGTCACCGCCAATGAAGATTTCTTCAACGGCCATTTTCCAGACCATCCAGTGATGCCTGGCGTTCTGATTATTGAAGCGCTCGCACAAGCGGCGGGTGTCCTTGGATTTAAAACCATGGATAAGAAGCCTGCAGAGGGCTCGATTTATCTGTTCGTTGGGGCGGATGACGTCCGCTTTAAACGGCAGGTGATTCCAGGCGATCAATTGGTCTTAGAAGCCGAAGTGATGCGTGTACGCGCAGGGATTTGGAAATTTCAGTGCCGTGCAAGCGTTGACGGCGAGACCGTGTGTTCGGCCGTTATTATGTGTGCGGATCGGACAGTGTGACGCGCATTGACCCCAGAGCCATAGTCGACCGAAGAGCCACGCTCGCAGACGACGTGGAAGTGGGGCCGTTTGCGATCATTGGGCCAGATGTTGAAATTGACAGTGGAACGCGGATTGGGCCACACGCAATTGTTAAAGGCCCGACCCGGCTTGGTAAACATAACGTCATCTATCAATTCGCAAGCGTAGGCGAGGACTGCCAAGATAAGAAATACCGTGGCGAATCGACTCGCCTTGAGGTGGGCGATCAGAATGTCATTCGAGAGGGCGTCACCTTGCATCGTGGCACCGTGCAAGACCGTGGAGTGACATCGATTGGCTCCCGAAACCTGCTCATGTGCTATGTCCATGTGGCACACGATTGCATGGTTGGCGATGACATCATCATGGCGAACAACACCGCAGTCGCAGGGCACGTGCAGATTGGTGATGGCGTCATTCTGGGCGGGGGCACCTTGATCCATCAGTTTTGCCAAATCGGTGACTATGCGATGACGGCTGCTGGGACGGTCGTCTTGCAAGACATTCCCGCATTCGTGACCTGTTCTGGGAATCGAGCGGAAGCCCATGGCATGAATGTCGAAGGGATGCGACGGCGTGGGCTATCATCTGATGTCATTAATCGTTTACGTGAAGCCTACAAAACAGTGTACCGTCGCGGATTAACCCTCGATCAGGCCATTACTGAGATTGGTCAAGACAGCAGTGGCTGTGCTGAAGTGAAGGTATTTTTGGACTCTCTCAAGGCAAGCCAGCGCGGTATCGTGCGCTAATGCGCGTGCTGGTCTCTGCGACAGAGCTGTCGGGTGATGCCATCGGGGCTGCCGTCTTATCTGCGTTGTCGACACGACACGCGCTCACGCTGGAAGGCATTGGTGGACCGCATCTGGAAGCCTTAGGGCTGCGCTCGATGGCATCCTTATCTCGGCTTGCCGTGATGGGGTTTTGGGAAGTCTTGCCGCGACTCCCAGAGCTCTTGTGGATCCGGAATCGTCTCGCCAAACGCGCCCGGACATGGCGCCCAGACGTGCTCATCACCTGTGATTCCCCTGATTTTAATTTACCGCTGGCCCGCACGGTCAAAGCGCTCGGGATTCCTGTCGTTCACATTGCGAGCCCCTCAGTCTGGGCCTGGCGTCGAGAGCGGATCCCTTCGATTGCGGCGGCGCTGGATCACTTGTTGTGTCTATTTCCGTTTGAGCCAGCCCTGTATCAGGGAACACACTTGGCGACAACCTATATCGGCCATCCGCTTGCCTCACAGATTCAGTTCAATCCCGATGTCAGTGCGGTGCGGGGACGGTTACAGGTTCCGGATGGGTGTCGTGTCCTTGCCTGCCTTCCTGGGAGTCGGCGTTCGGAAGTCGCCGCACTGTGGCCGTTATTTTTGGCGGGTGCGATCGCCCTGAAAGACGTGATTCCAGCATTGCATGTCGTTGTTCCTGTGGCATCGCCGTCATTGCGGTCGCTAATTAATCCTGGGCCTCATCGAGACTGGATTCAGACGGTGGATGGGCAGGCTCGGGATGTACTGGCGGCGGCCGATGCCTGCTTGGTGGCCTCGGGGACGGCAAGTTTAGAATCAGTGCTCACCGGACGGCCAACCGTCATCGCGTACCGATTGCATCCAAGCACCTATCGTCGGGTCATGCCAAAGCTGTTAACCCCCTGGATCAGCTTGCCAAACCAACTTGTCGGTCGTCAGTGGATTCCTGAACTGATCCAAGAGCATTTAACGGTGGCATCGATCGTTGAGGCCTTGCAGCCGCGCTTAAGTGGGCCAACTGATCCAGCCTTTTTGGAGACGGCCCGAGGACTGCATCAGACGCTGAGTACGGTCCCTATTGCACGGGCGGTTGATGCCATAGAAGAGACTGTGTCGCATGTACATCGGCATTGATGAGGTCGGGCGAGGCCCGTTAGCAGGGCCTGTAATCGCCTGTGCTGTCCTGTGGCCAGACGACGGAGATCTCCCTGGCTTAACGGATTCAAAACGGCTGTCGGCACGCCGGCGCCAGGCCCTGATCGCGCAGATTAAAGAGACCGCGCTTGGCATCGGCATCGGCCGTGCCGAACCGACTGAAATCGATCAGCTCAATATTTTACGGGCGACCTTTCTTGCCATGACGCGCGCTGTTGATGCGATTGCGGTCGCCATCCCAAACACCTGTCCGATTCTCATCGACGGCAACCAAGTCCCCAGTGGCTTGGGGCCCGAAGCACGTGCCATTGTGGGTGGTGACGGATTAATCCCGGGGATCTCAGCGGCCTCCGTCGTTGCGAAAGTGACGCGAGATGACGAGATGGCCTACTGGGGTACGGTATATCCGGGGTACGGATTTGAGCAGCATGTGGGTTATCCCACCCGGGCGCATCTGGATGCGCTATCCTCGCTCGGAGCAACCCCGATCCATCGCCGGAGCTTTGCGCCAGTTGCGCGCTGCCTACAGGAACAGTCATGACCCGCTTCGTTCACCTTCGTGCCCATTCTGAATACTCACTCGTCGATGGTCTTCTTCGCATTAAATCGTTTGTCGCTGGAGTTGCCGCGACTCAGATGCCTGCCGTTGCATTGACGGATGAATCCAATGTCTTTGGTCTGGTTAAGTTCTATCGGCATGCGTTGTCACAGGGCGTTCAGCCAATTCTTGGGGTGGACTGCTGGGCCGAATCCGCAATCGGGCCATCGCGACTGACGCTTTTGGCTATGAATCAGACTGGGTATCGACACCTCTTGGCGCTGTTGTCGCTCGGGTGGCAAACCGGGCAGATCGATGGACGGCCTGTGCTGCGTGATGCTTGGCTTGCGGAGCATGCCGACGGCCTGATTGTGTTATCCGGCGGCATCGATGGTGAGCTTGCGCGGTTAGTCGACGCGGGGCGCGAACAGGATGCGAGCGCACGATTGGCGGTCTTGTCAGCGCGATACCCAAATCGTTTTTACCTTGAAATCAGTCGCTTAGGTCGACAAGGCGAGGTGAAATGGATTGCGCAGGCGGCGCAGTGGTCGGCGACATTTGGCGTCCCCCTGGTGGCAACCAATCCAATTTGCTTCATGCGCCCCGATGATTTTGAGGCGCACGAGACGCGAGTCTGTATTCACGAAGGCTACACCATCGATGATGCCTCGCGGGTTAAGCGCCACACGGATCAACAGTATTTGAAGACGCCAGAGGAGATGGCTGCGCTGTTTCCTGAGTTTCCGGATGCCCTCGAAAACAGCGTTTTGATCGCTCAACGGTGTGGCGTGGAGCTGACCTTGGGCACCTATTTTCTGCCGGACTATCCGATCCCTGAAGGCGCAACGTTGGACGGCTATTTTCGGGATGAAAGCCGGCGAGGCCTCACGGATCGACTCAATGCGATGCCGGTGCCCGAAGACGAGCGCGCAGACCGACAGACCCGCTATCACGCGCGGCTTGAGTTTGAGGTCGATGTCATCCTGCAAATGGGCTTTCCAGGCTACTTTTTGATCGTTGCTGATTTCATTCGCTGGGCGAAAGCGCAGCAGATTCCGGTTGGGCCTGGACGGGGCTCAGGGGCGGGTTCGATTGTCGCGTGGGCACTCGGGATTACGGATCTTGATCCAATTGAGCATGAGTTACTGTTTGAGCGCTTTTTAAATCCCGAACGCGTCTCGATGCCAGATTTTGACGTTGATTTTTGTATGGAGGGGCGTGATCGCGTCATTGAGTACGTGGCAGATCGGTACGGCCGGCAAGCGGTCAGTCAGATTGTCACGTTCGGATCGATGGCGGCCAAAGCTGTGGTCCGCGATGTGACCCGCGTGCAAGGCAAGCCCTATGGGCTTGGTGATCGATTGGCCAAGCTCATTCCATTTGAAGTGGGGATGACACTCGACAAGGCCTATGAGGCAGAGCCTCAGTTGGCGGAGTGGCTGGGCAGTGATGATGACGCTCGAGAGGTCTGGGAGATGTCCTTAAAACTTGAGGGCATTACCCGGAATGTCGGCAAGCATGCCGGAGGGGTGGTGATTGCTCCTGGTCAACTGACCGATTTCACGGCGCTGTTGTCGGATGCCCAGGGCGGTGGATTGGTGACCCAATATGACAAGGATGATGTCGAAGCAGCAGGTCTTGTGAAGTTTGACTTCCTTGGCTTAAGAACCCTAACCATTATCGATTGGGCCTTGGCATTGATTCGGGAGCAGCAGGGCGACGCACCACAGATCGAGCAATTACCCATGCAAGATCACGCCGTCTTCGAGATGCTGTGTCGTGCAGAAACCACGGCGATCTTCCAGTTGGAATCTCGCGGGATGAAGGAGTTGATCCGCCGCCTGAAGCCAGAATCCTTTGAGGAAATCGTGGCCTTGGTCGCGCTATTTCGACCTGGCCCTTTGCAGTCTGGCATGGTGGATGACTTCATCAATCGAAAGCATGGGAAGGCAGCCGTCACCTATCCACATCCGGATTTACAGCCAATTCTACAGAACACCTATGGGGTGATTTTGTACCAAGAGCAAGTCATGCAAATCGCGCAGGTGTTGGCTGGCTATTCGCTTGGGGGCGCTGACCTACTGCGTCGTGCGATGGGAAAGAAAAAGCCTGAGGAAATGGCAAAGCAGCGAGAAA
>RFUY01000240.1 GCA_009922705.1 Gammaproteobacteria bacterium | reverse complement strand
GATCTCGTTGCGGTCGCCCTGCGGGTCGGCGTTCGTCAGGTACTGCGCCAAGGCATAGGCCTGATCAGCCGGCACATTCAGCACCCCGTCGAACTCGGGGTAATTCTTGCCGGCCTGGAACTTATCGCCCATCCGCTTTTGCCAGTCGGCTTCGGATTGCTTAAACAGGGCGCCATTAACAGAGAAGGTCATCGTCAGTCGTGGGTAATGGTGTTGGCCTTTTCGTATTGCTCCACCTCGGCCAGGGGGTAGAGCACGAAACCGGGCGTTCTGAAGTACGGCGGACCCTTGCCCGCTTTACGCCAGCGCATCAAAGTGTCAGGATGCAGCCCCCATCGCTGCGCTAACTGCGTAGCCGTTAAGTAATCAGAAGAGTTCATCCGAATCCGTTGCAGCGGCCTGCAGCTTGGCATTCAAATCCCCCACGCTGGTGGCTGGCGCCTCGCTAACGCTGACAGGTTCCACATCCATCACCTCTTCCTGCGTGTGGATGCCCACCAGCAGTTCAGGGATGAACAGGCGACCCCAGAAAGCAGCAGCCCGGTAGCGAATCATCAGCTCGGGCATCGTCGCCCATTTACTGCCTGATTTCGTTGCCCAGCCCTCACGTTTTGCCATCGCCATCGTCACCTCAGGACCACGCAGCTCTTCGCCGGTGCTGAGTTCGGTAGCCACAGCAGCGCAGGCCAGTGTGTCGCCCTTGCCGCTGATTTCATAACGCAATGGGCTGAAACGGCCGCAACCGTTGATCAGGCCAATAATGAACTGGCTAGACCAGCTCGGTCGGCCATGGATGATATGCAGATTCTGCATCACCTGGAACGGACTCATCCGCATCCGGTTAGCAATCTCAAGCGCCACCAAGCAGTTGGCAAAACCCTGTTGCCCTTGGAACTGAGGCGGGATCAGCGTGCTACTGGCAAGCGCTTTGGCAATACGCTGGGCATCCTCGAATTGTTGGATGCCACTGAACACCGAGCTGGTCTGTGAAGCTGTAGCAAGGGAACTTGTTGATTCCATTGGTCGTTTGTTCAAGAAAGAAAGGCGTAAACGATTGGCAAAAGAATGATCGGCATGAGGATTTGTGTGTGCTCTCAAAAACCGATTATCCAAAAACCTGGATGCTCTTTTGCAGTCATATTGAGCGGATTTGCCATGTTCGGCTATTTCGTAGCCCATAGCCCATCCGCTAACGTCGCATTCAAGGGCTTCTAGATTTACAACTACCTTGCTCCAAGGGTAGGAGAGTTTTTTCTGATTGCAAGTTTCGTCGTCCCATAGAAAGAGCCGATTGCTTTGTTTGGTGGTAGCGCGCACTTCCCAAAACTCACCAACATCAACGCCTCCAAACCCAGCATCCGTAGACAGATACTCCCAGTCGATCGGAAGACCAAAATACTGGATTAATGCGATTTCACCTACAACGCCAATAAAGCTCCAGATCCCTTTATCTGATGTTTTGTCGCTACTGTAATCAACCGAATTTCGTCGATTTTGATCACGTTGAGCAGCGCATTGTTTACATGATTCGACAAGTGATGAAGAGAGCTTTACTACGGGCATTAGTACAAGGCGATTTCAGGTGCTTGCTGCTGGCCACTGGTGCCAGTCATCCAAGCCGGCAAGCTGATCGGCTCGATCTGGTCGCTGTAGCTCGGCCAGTTATCAGCGGCCTTGCAAACCGCCAACTTGCCTAGATCATCCATGGCCTGCTGGTGGCCGCGCTCGATCATTTCCGC
>RFUY01000239.1 GCA_009922705.1 Gammaproteobacteria bacterium | reverse complement strand
GGCCTGTGGGCCAACGGCTGGGCCGGGCCGCCACGACCCGACTGCGTGATGTGCCGATCGTGCAGGCCTGAGCCAGCTTCACCTTGAAGGGCAACGACGGTGGACGTGACCGTGCTGACTCCCTCTCAGTAGAAACGGGCGGCGCTCATAAAGCCGCGACAAAGACAAAAAGAAGCTCCAGCAAGCAGCAGACAGGCACCACAGGTGATTAAGGCATCAGGTTGCACCCCATCAGCGATGAAACCTGATGCGTTGAACGAGCACCTTCATCTTCCATTCATCCCGATGATGTGTCATCAAGACGGATGACCTCCATCAATCATGATCTGTTCGAAGGTGATTGAATCGGTACGGATCAGGATCCCTAGATCAGTGTCTGATGCTGTCAAGAACCAGGAGCTTGGGCCAGTGGATTGGAGAATGAGATCGTCGCGCTGGAGATTCAGACCTCTCAGATCCAGCCGATCTTCAGGGGCGAAACCGACGAGCACATCGGGGCGGAGCAGAGTAGATTCATTGATTGACTCAATCACAAACCGATCGGCACCATCACCTCCAACCAAGCGGTCGGCACCTCCACCTCCAATCAGGATGTCATCTCCTTCCAGTGATTCCAGTCGGTCATCAGAGCTGCTGCCAGTCAGAACGTCATTATCAGGGCTACCAAGCATCGGCATCGGAGAACGCTCCGCCGAATAGGGTTGTTGGATACCTGTTGGGATAATTCGCACAGAGTTGCCGTCCGTTCCAGCGAACAATGGCAGCATGAGTGCATCAGTTTCGCGTCTGGCGAAGCCATCCACCGTTTCACCATTCGGTGCAACCTCTTCCCACGGAAGATGGATCTGATCAGCATGCATGCTCCATCCCGGCGCAAATCCCGATTCACCGTTTCGGAAACTGAGATCATCTGGATTGCCGCGTTGCAACCTCAGATCCAGGTCACCGCCTGCTTCTGGCAATGACATGTAGTCGGAACTAACTAGGTGAAGATTGTTGTTGATTCTGCCGTAGTGAATTTGGAGTTGAAGCTGGGGAATCAGCAAAGGATGTTCATTGGGGCCAACCCCAGATCCATCTCCGTAGGCGACATGGCTTTTGTGGTCGGGGCTATCCAGGGATTGACCAGTCCAGTATTCCGGAAAAATGATCACTGCCTGCAAAGGTAGATCTCGCCATTCATCGCCAAGGGGGATGTGGTCATAGGAAGCTAATTCGCCGATGTAGTTCCAGAACACCTGGGCCCTCGACTGGCGATTCTGAGGGCGAGCCGAACCAGCGATCATTTTCAGGCCGATAGGCATGTTCACGAGCTCACTGGGTTCGTTCGGCTTCAGGACGCTGTAGTAAGCGATGGATGTTGCCTT
Source organism: Gammaproteobacteria bacterium (assembly GCA_009922705.1). GTDB lineage: Bacteria > Pseudomonadota > Gammaproteobacteria > Pseudomonadales > Litorivicinaceae > HIMB30. The sequence goes on along the minus strand of RFUY01000239.1, from coordinate 374 downwards.
AGGAGTGACATAGGTCTGTTCACCGCCAACGCCGTCGGAGCCCTCATCAATCAGACTAGGTGTCCAATAGGTGGAGATGTTATTGATCGGAATTGCCGCTGTGTCGGAAGCATCCATCAGGGATGCCACCGTGGACGACGCGCCGGTTGTTGGATTTGCGAAAAAGTCATGGGCATGCATGAACTTTGTGTTTCCAGGCGCCACAATCGGATCAACTGTCGCCCGGTGGCTGAAGGCGATTGTTGAAACAAATTCACCCTGGTTGAATCCGGTTGCTTCAAAAGCGCTGACTGTGTTGCTGTTGAGTTCGTCTTGTGCATCTGACTCCGGGCTGCGGGTAGCAGGGATGATCCCGTCTGCGTCGAGGTCAATCT
>RFUY01000238.1 GCA_009922705.1 Gammaproteobacteria bacterium | reverse complement strand
ATTCATCAACATTACCCTCAGCGCGCGTGATCGGTTTGAACGGGGTGCCTGGCTTGAGGTGCAGCGGGCGGCACAACAGCGCATTGATTTATACGAGGATGCGGTTCAAGCGGTGCATCGCACACTGTCTGAGCGCGTTGGCTATGAGAATCTAACCCGCGAAATCTGGGCAGAGACGCGTCGTGACTATATCGCGCTGATTCAGGAGCGAACCGATCCAGAATTGGCGGAAACCTTCTTTAACTCCATTTATTGTGACATTTTCCGGCACGAAGACATCACAGACACCTACGCCTTTGTGAATTCTTGGTTTGGGGATCAGTGGGTCAATGCGCGAGGGCATGTGGAAATCTACATGACCTATCGATTCGATGAGTCGATTGGACATGTCGTTGATCAGTTGCTGGATGATTACGCATTCACAGTGCCTTGGTGCCATCGGGCGCGTGATCGTGCCCGCATCACGGCGGCGATTGAACAACGTGTTCCAGCAGAAGTGCTGCTCCAACCGGAAGCGCGGCTCGAATGTTTAAAGCCTGTGTTTTACCGGAACAAGGGTGCCTATTTGGTGGGCCGTATTGTCACTGAAGGCAAGATTTTCCCGGTGGTGATTGCGCTGATGCATGCGCTCGATGAGGGTGTCTATGTCGATGCAGTGATTACTCGGCGCTCAGAAGTCAGTGTGGTGTTTAGTTTTACACGCAGTTACTTCATGGTGGATGTCCCGATTCCGGTCGAGTTCGTGGGCTTTTTGCACACCCTCATTCCTGCCAAGCGCCGCCATGAGCTGTACTCCGCGATCGGCTTTTACAAGCATGGGAAGACTGAGTTTGTACGCTTGTTCCAGCGACACTTAAAGAGTGCGCAAGACCAATTCATCATCGCCCCGGGGATCAAAGGGCTGGTGATGGCGGTGTTCACGCTGCCGAGCTTTGAGATGGTGTTTAAGTTGATTAAAGATCGATTCGGGCCCAGCAAAAATGTCACCCGGCAGGTGGTTTTAGAGAAATATCACTTGGTCAAAGTGCACGATCGGGTCGGTCGCATGGCGGATACCCAAGAGTTCTCTAATTTGAGTCTTCCCGTGGCACAGTTCGATCGCGATTGTTTGCAGGAACTGCTGGAATTGTGTCCAAGCAGCGTTCAGGTGGTGGGAGACGCGGTGTTGATTCGTCACCTCTACATCGAGCGTCGCATGATTCCGCTGAACATCTATCTCGAGCAATGCACCGAGAGTGAACAACGACACGCTCTGGATGAGTACGGGTTCGCCATCAAGCAGTTGGCTGCTGCCAATATTTTCCCCGGCGATATGCTGCTGAAAAACTTCGGGGTCACGCGCCACGGGCGGGTTGTGTTTTATGATTATGACGAGATCTCCTATCTGACCGAGGTGAATTTCCGGCGCCTACCCGTGCCGGTGACGTATGAGCAGGAAATGGCCTCGGAGCCTTGGTATACGATCGGTCCCAACGACGTCTTTCCTGAGGAGTTCGCAACCTTCTTGTTCCCGAGTACGGCGACGCGTGATGTGTTCGCCGAGCTCCACGGAGAACTCTTTGACGTTGCGTATTGGCAAGAGTTGCAAACGCGGATTCGGGCTGGCCAGATGATGGAGTTTTTCCCCTATAAATCGTCGGGAGGCCCTCCGGGCTGGTCCGTTGTCTGAGTTGGTGGCTGTGCACGTTTGGGGCGCCGGTGCGCGTCTTGGGGCGCGCGGTGATTGAGATAAAACGGGTCG
>RFUY01000237.1 GCA_009922705.1 Gammaproteobacteria bacterium | reverse complement strand
TTGATCGAGGAGTGCCGCCGCATGGGACTGGTGATCCGACCGCCGGATATCAATCGCGGGCACTTTAAATTCTCGGTCGCGAACGGTCAGATTATCTATGGCCTTGGAGCGATTAAAGGACTTGGCGAAGGGCCGATTCAGGCGATTATTCAGGCACGCACAGATGATGGCGAATTCACCGATGCGTTCGATTTCTGCGCGCGAGTCGCGACTCAAAAACTCAACAAACGCGCGCTAGAAGCACTGATTCGAGCCGGTGCCTTTGACACGCTCGGGGTCCCTCGTTGGATCGTGATGTCGGCGGTTGATGATGCAGTCATGCAAGCGGATCAGTCGGCGAGAAATGAGGCCCTTGGAATGACTGATTTGTTTGGCCTCGGGACGGGGCCTGCCTCACCGCAGCAGGATCCGTATCAGTATCATCGACGGGCGCCGCGCTGGTCCGATCGCGATCAATTGCGTGGCGAAAAGGAAACCTTGGGCGTCTACCTTACCGGGCACCCGATTGATGCCTACGCGAACGATTTACGGGGCATTGGCGCGAAGTCCCTAGACACCTTAGAGCGAAGTAAGGAGCCTGTTCGTGTCGCTGGGCTAATCGTTGGGTTGCGTGTGGTGCGCAACAAGCGTGGGGAGTCCTTCGCCATCATGACACTGGATGATCGAACGGCGCGCGTGGATGTCACGGTGTTTGCGGACCTGTTTCAGGACTGTCGCGACATCTGTGTCGATGATCAACTGGTGGTCGTCGAGGGTGATGTCAGTTTTGATGAGTTCAGCCAAGGCCTTAAAATGCGCGCAGCGAAGGTGGAAACACTTGCCGCCGCCCGCCAATCCTCGGCCTCGGCGCTCGAGATCACTCTGGCACATCTGTCTGCGGACGCGCTCACCACCTTAGAAACACTCTTGCATCCGCATCGAGGCGGTGAGTGTCCGATCCGAATCGCGTACACTACGGCGCAAGCAACTGGACGCTTGCGCTTGGGCGCAGATTGGGCAGTGGCGCCCAGCGATGAATTGTTGGTTGCATTAAAGGAATGGGCCGGCGACCGTCATGTGAGTCTGGCATTTTCAAAAGGAACGCAGTGAGCTGATGAACCCGGATTACTTGGACTTTGAACAACCCATTGCTGAGCTTGATGGCAAGATTGAAGAGCTGCGGCATTTGTCGACAGAATCAGGCATTAATATCGCGGACGAAGTGGCGCGTCTGCGCAGTAAATCAAAGAGTCTGACCGAAAAGATTTTTTCCGATTTAACTATTTGGCAGAAGGCTCAGCTTGCCCGGCATCCAAAGCGCCCGTATACGCTCGATTACGTTCGGCACTTGGTGGATGGATTTGATGAGTTGCATGGCGATCGTCAGTTTGCAGATGATCAAGCGCTCGTCGGTGGTATCGGCGAATTCCGGGGTCGTCCCGTCTTAATCATCGGCCACGAGAAAGGGCGATCCGTCAAGGAAAAGGTCGCGCGCAACTTTGGGATGCCAAGACCTGAGGGGTATCGTAAGGCGCAGCGTCTCATGGCGCTCGCCAGCCGGTTTAAGTTGCCAGTTTTAACGTTTATTGACACGCCTGGCGCGTATCCAGGGATTGATGCAGAGGAGCGGGGTCAGAGTGAAGCCATTGCAAAAAGTCTCGCCCTGATGGCACGCCTCGAGACCCCTGTGATCACCAGTGTGATTGGTGAAGGGGGCTCTGGCGGTGCGCTTGCGATTGGCGTCTGTGATCGCCTCTTGATGCTCGAATACGCGACCTATTCGGTGATTTC
>RFUY01000236.1 GCA_009922705.1 Gammaproteobacteria bacterium | reverse complement strand
GATGATGAGATCGAGCGGGTCGGTCGGCACGTGTTTGCGAGCGTGGCACTGATCCAGAATTTCATGCTCATTGCTGAAGACGGCTATTTTGATACCGCCTCGCGGCTCAAGCCACTGCTCCACCTGTGGAGTCTCTCTGTTGAGGAGCAGTTCTATCTGCTTTGGCCGCTGGTGCTTCTTCTCTGCGTAAAGTCCAGTGGCGTCCGAATTTTGATTCCGAGTGTGCTGATTCTGGTGTCTTTAGGAATCAGCATTTGGCTGTCAACCGATGCGCAGGTGTATGCCTACTACGGATTAGTGACCCGCTTCTGGGAGCTTGGGTGTGGCGGGGTGCTCGCGCTTCTTGTGTCACCGTCACGCGCCACATGGATCAACGACGAGGGCATGGCAAGGCTGAGATTGGGTCCAGTTTGTGGGTGGGTGACGCAGGCGTTCAGTGGTGCGTTCGCGGCTAATGTCCTTGGAGTGCTGGCGTTGGCTGGACTTTTGGCTTCAGCAGTGCTGTTGAATGAGACGATGCCATTCCCATCGTGGATTGCCCTGGCCCCCGTGTCATGTACCGTCGTCATTCTTTTGCTTGGGTCTCGGGTTGCAATTCTCCGAGTGTGTTTGGGGCATCGCTGGATGGTCGGGCTGGGGCTGATTAGCTATCCCTTGTACCTTTGGCACTGGCCGATTCTCTCGTTCCTAGAGATCATCGAAGGCGATATTCCACACCGCGATGCGCGATTATTGGCGCTTCTACTGGCGATCGGGTTAGCCTGGCTGACGTATGTGTTGATTGAACAACCGATCCGCACCTATGGGCGTTCGCGCCCTTGGTGGAGTGCGCTCCTGTTGACCGTCTTTTGTGGACTGGGTGGAGCCGGCTTTTTGGCGGCTCAGGGATGGAGCGATCTGAAGGTCGATCGCACCGTCATCTTTCGGAAAGGACTGGAGCACAAAGTCGGCGAGACCTTTGCTTGGTTTGAGGGGACAGATGAGTGGCTCTTTTTGGGGAATGCCTGGGATCGAACCATCGAAAAGTTGAAGGTCGCGATCGAACCCTCCGTCCAAGATTTAGTCGCGGCTGAGACTGTCTTTGGTCAGATTGGTCTCGCCATGCAGGCGCGCGGAGGTCGTGCTGCACTGCTTGTAGGACCCAACAAGGCGAGTGTCTATCCCGAGTACCTGCCTTTCCCTGTCGATCGATCACGTCCGAGATATCTGTCGTTTTACGAGACGCGACTGACAGCGCTGCAGGGCTTCACATTCTATGATCCGTTGGAGGATCTTGTGCAGGCAAAAGCGAGTGAAGGGCTACTGTACGCGCGGACAGACAGTCATTGGAACGCAAAGGGGGCCTATGTCGCGTATCGTGGACTGATGCAGCAATTGAACCTGCAGCCGATTGAGGTAGTGTTTGATGCGGGTCCGCCAGTGGCAGGGGATCTTATCGCCTTGTCGGAGCGCCTCCCAGCGTTGATACAGCCTGGTGACCAGTGGGTCATTCGGCAGGTGGAGCCAGTGGTCACGCGCGTCCCACCGGAAGAGCCCCTTGAGACCTCATTTGGACGCGGTCTTGTGACCATCAATGCGTCCGCGCCAATTACACAGACCGTGTGGGTGCTGGGCGACTCTTTTACTGGCGCAGTGCGCCCATTTTTGAGCGCAACCTTTCGAGAGGTGCGGTATCTTGGATCTTGGGGTGAGGGTCATCTCGAACAGATGCTCTCGCTGTTGAAGACAGAAGCGAAGGTGCCTGATTTGTTGATTATTGTGCGTGTGGAGC
>RFUY01000235.1 GCA_009922705.1 Gammaproteobacteria bacterium | reverse complement strand
GTCGACATCGTTCAGGAGGGCGGCAACCTGATTCGGGCTGAGCGGGTTGTTTATCTGGTGGATGGTGAGCGACTGATCGCCGTTCCCCCCAGCGGCCAACAGGTGTTTAGCAGGGTTCGCATTCAGCAGAGCCCACCCCCTTCAGCGCTCGTTCCGGCGTCTTCTGCTCCAGGACCGGCGGCTCAACCATGAGTTTGGTTCTGGATCAAGTCGCCCTCACGATCGGAGGGCGGCCCCTGGTAAAGCAGGTCAGCCTCAAGCTCAATCCTGGTGAGGTGGTGGGGTTGCTCGGACCCAACGGTGCCGGCAAAACCACCACGTTCAACCTGGTAACCGGTCTGCTTCGACCTGATTCCGGTGACGTCGTGATGGATGGCGAATCCGTAGCCGATCTCTCCATGCCCCTGCGAGCACGCTTGGGGATTGGCTATCTGCCCCAGGAAGCCAGCGTCTTTCGCAACCTCAGCGTGCGAGACAATCTGTTGCTCGCACTCCAGGAGAGTTCTGCCCCTTCTAGCCAACACCGTGAGCGGGTTGACCAGCTCGTGGATGATTTCCACTTGCGCCCCTTTGTTGATCGTCGTGGATTTCAGCTTTCTGGTGGTGAGCGTCGTCGCTGTGAGGTGGCCCGTGCTTTAGCGGTTGGAGAGCAGGGGCCCCGTTATCTTCTCTTGGATGAACCGTTTGCAGGAGTTGATCCTCTAGCGGTGGCTGATCTCCAGGGCTTGATTGCTCGGCTCCGAGACTGTGGCATGGGCATCCTGATTACCGACCACAACGTGCGCGAAACCCTTGCCATCACCGATAGGGCATACATCCTTACGGAAGGAAGCATTCTCGCGAGTGGTCCTTCGATTGAGATGGCCCATGACCCGTTGGTTCGTCGTCATTACTTAGGAGAAGACTTCAAGCTGTGAGTTCTATCTCTGACATTTTTGCTCTTGGCAGCCGTTTGTCCCGGCGTCTGCAAATTCAGTGGCGAAAGATCCCCCTGATGGATCGCTGGCTTGCTTCTGAACTGATTGGTCCTCTGCTGTTTGGTGTGGCCGCGTTTACGGCGGTTTCCCTCTCTGTTGGTGTGGTTTTCGAGCTGGTTCGAAAAGTTGCTGAGGCAGGTCTGCCGCTGTTGGCTGCGACCCAAGTTCTGGTGCTTCGTTTGCCAGGGTTTCTCGTTCTGTCGTTCCCGATGGCAACCTTGATGGCCACGTTGCTGGCCTTCAGTCGCCTTTCGGGAAATTCTGAACTCACAGCCCTCAGAAGTCTTGGCGTCAAAACATGGCGGATGGTTCTTCCTGCGCTTGTGGTCGCCACCTTGATGAGTTTGATCACGTTCGGCTTCAACGATTTTGTTGTGCCCAGTGCCAATCGTCTGGCCTCTGACCGTCTTGATGCCGCCTTGGGAAGGGCCATCTCCAGTCGGACAGGTAAGGATGTCGTCTTTTCGCAGTTCGGCAGGATTGTGCGCCGTGATCCCTCGGAGGGAACTTTTGAGGGCTTGACGCACGTTTTCCATGCAAGAGAGTTTAAAGATTCCCAGATGATCGATGTCTCGTTGCTCGATTTAACGAAAGAGGGGCAACAGCAAATACTTGTTGCTAGAAAGGCAATCTGGAATCAGATCAAGGGCCTTTGGCAGTTTTTGGACGGCCGCATCGTCGTTGTTGATGTTGAATCTGGACTTACAACCTCTGCCGATTTTGATAACTATTTCTATCCGTTCACGCGTGCGCCCATGGATGTTGGTGCTCTGCCTAGTGACGCTGCGCAAATGACGGTGTCTCAGGCAGTTCGGGCCGAGCG
>RFUY01000234.1 GCA_009922705.1 Gammaproteobacteria bacterium | reverse complement strand
GACGCACTCATCGCGCACATCGGTCAGATGACCGACATCACGTTGCGCAGTGGCGCCGTGCCGATGATCACTAACTTGGACCGTCGCTTTGAAGTGATGGACATGTTTGGTGAGGGCTATCAACAAGTCCTCACCCTCGCGTCTCCTCCACTTGAGAAAATTGCGGATGCAGACAAGGCCTCGGAGCTGAGCCGGATTGGATCTGAATCGATGGCGACGCTTTGTGAGAAGTATCCTGATCGGTTTCCTGCCTTCGTCGGGTCCGCACCCATGAATTCCGGTGAAAAGCTGCTCGCCGATTGTCGCTATGCGATCGAAGAGCTTGGCGCTGCAGGCATGCAGGTCTATACCAACATCGCCGGCAAACCGCTCGATCATCCCGACTACGAGCCGTTTTTCTCTTACATGAACTCTGTGAAAAAGCCTGTCTGGATGCATCCAGCGCGTGGTCAGGGGTTTGCAGATTACCAAAGCGAAACACGCTCTGAGTACGAGATTTGGTGGACCTTCGGCTGGCCCTACGAGACGTCCGTTGCGATGGCTCGCATGGTGTTTTCGCAGTTCTTCGATCGGTTCGAGAATTTGAAGGTGATCACCCACCACGCCGGGGGAATGGTGCCATTCTTCGAAGGACGGGTTGGTCCGGGCTGGGATCAAATGGGTAAACGGACCAGTGATCGCGATCTTGGCGCAGTGAAGAACGCATTGAAGCGGCCGCATCTTGAGTACTTCAAGGAGTTCTACGCCGATACGGCATCCTTTGGGTCGCGCAAGGCAATCGAACACGCGATTGAATTCTTCAGTGAGGATCGCGTGCTGTTTGCCTCTGATGCTCCATTCGATCCAGAAGGTGGCCCGATGTACATTCGCGAAACGATTAAAGCCATCGAATCCATGGATCTGACGCAAGCGCAACAGGAGAAGATTTTCTTCCGTAACGCATGCCAGTTGATGGGCATTCCTGAATAACAGCCTTGATTGTGCGCGAGCTCCGGCTCGCGTGCCAACCGTGAAAGGATAGACTGTGAATACTGAAGTTATTATCGTCGGTGCGGGCCCGGTGGGGCTAACATTAGCTATTAATCTCGGGCGGCAAAACATTCGTTGTATCCTCTTTGAACGCCACCCCAAGCCTCAGTTTCTGCCAAAAATGGAGCGTTGCAATGCGCGCTCAATGGAGATGTTTCGGCGCATCGGTCTTTCAGACAAAATTCGTTCGGCAGGCCTGCGGTCTGACTGCCCAATGGATGTCTTCATTGTTGAGGATCTGACCAAGCCGCCACTTTTAACCGAAAAACACCCATCGATTGATGAGTTCATTCAGCGGATTCGCGGCATTGAGGATCTCTCAAGCCCCCTTGAACCGTATCAACTGATTTCACAGTACACACTAGAACCGCTGTTGAAAGAGGTGGCTGAAAGCCTCCCGAGCGTGGATGTTCGATTCGGACACACTTTTGAAGAATTTGAACAAGACGACGAGGGCGTCACCGTACATTGCACTGGCCCAGATGGTGCACGGGTCACCGTGCGCGCGCCCTACCTCGTTGGATGTGATGGCGGGACCAGTCCAATTCGCAAGCAACTTGGGATTCGTCTGCGAGGTGAAGGCGGAATCCTGATGCTCCAGCAGGCCCTCTTCTACTGCGAAGAGCTGTATGACAAGTTACCAATGGGTGATGGCCCAGGACGCGGTCGTCATTATCATCGTGCGGACACAGAGCACACGTTCCTGTTAATGCAAGACTCGACCAAACACTGGAGCTTGCATGCGACGGTTCCCGACGCTGAAGCGATGAA
>RFUY01000233.1 GCA_009922705.1 Gammaproteobacteria bacterium | reverse complement strand
GTATTGGCCGCATCCTGCCCTGTCATCGCATCGACAACAAAGAGGGTTTCAATCGGCTCAAGACCGCGATGCAGCCCCGAGATTTCGTCCATCATGGCCGCATCCACGCCGAGACGGCCCGCCGTATCCACGATCAATACGTCATAGCCCGACAGCTCGGCTTTTTTCTTCGCCGCCTCAGCAAGGGCCAGCGGTGACTGCTCAGGCGTCGAGGGATAGCAATCCACGCCAATCTGCTCCGCTAAGGTGGCGAGCTGCGCCATAGCCGCTGGGCGGTACACATCGACACTCGCCAGCAATACGCGCTTCTTCTGCCGGTCGGTCAGCCAACGCGCAAGCTTCGCGGCTGTTGTCGTTTTTCCGGCCCCTTGTAAGCCTGCCAGCAAGACGACCGCTGGTGGCCGTTGCGCGAGATTGAGTGACTCACTCGGGCCGCCAAGGACGGTCTGCAACTCATCTTGGACAACTTTTAAAAACTGCTGACCGGGTGTTAGCGAGGCACGCACTTCCCGTCCTAGCGCACGCGAACGTACCTGCGAGGTAAATTGCTTCACCACCGGTAATGCGACATCAGCCTCTAATAAGGCTTTACGCACCTCCTTCAGGGTGTCCGCAATGTTGTCTTCCGTGAGACGGGCCTTCTTCCCCATGGATTTCAGCGCATCAGTCAGACGGGAACTCAGTGAATTAAACATGGGATCTCTTTAGCGTCGCGGATGAAGGGACTATGATAGCGAAAACTCCCTTCGGGTTGGAACGATGATACTCACACTGCCAGGCTTAGTTGCAACTGGACTGCTCTTTGCCTCGGGATTCAGCCAATTCCGAGCGTTCCAGCGTGGCCTGATCACGGATCATGGGGCCATCTGGCTGGCGCGACTTGGGCTGGTTGCCGCCATTGCGACAGTTTGGGTCGGTTTCGCGAACAATGGTGGCCAACCCACCACTGCCTTGATGGGCGCCCTGCTCGGCACGCTGTTAATTGCACTCGTCATTGCGACAAGCCTGAAACAACCGGTGGATACCATGCTCATTGGTGTCGCGCCCTTGACCGGCTGTTTCACCTTACTCGTCGTGCTCGTTCCCGGTCAGTCCGTGGCTGTTCTTGAGCTCTCGACAGCACTCCACGTCGTCAGTGCGATTCTCGCGTACGGTGCAGTGGCCTATGCGGGCACGCTCGCGGTGTTGGTCAACTGGCATCATGACGCGCTGAAAATGCGACCACTGCCGCCGCTGGTTGCCGCGTTACCCCCATTGGATGCGATGGACTCACTGTTTCTCCGAGCGGTTCAAGCCGCTTGGGTGTTACTCACGCTGTCTCTTTTGTCTGGTGCGCTCTATGTCGATGACTTTTGGGCACAACATCTCGCACACAAAACACTCCTCTCAGGGCTTGCCTGGGCCGGTATGAGTGTTGCGTTAATCCACCATGTGCAAAGTGGCGGGATCAACCGCACGATGCGAAGGACGGCGGTCGCAGCAGCACTCCTACTCTGCGTCGGGTATCTCGGATCCAAAGCCGTCCTCGAATTCATTCTGGCCGCTTGACTTTGAAACTGGCTTTGCGAGACTTCAACCATCATTGGCTTGGATATCTGCATTGAGCGAGATACCGAATGAGTGGCTGTTTGGCAGCCTCCTCTGTCTGATTTTTCTGTCTGCGTTTTTCTCGAGCTCAGAAACTGGGCTGATGGCGATCAACCGTATTCGTCTGCAACACCAAGCGGAATCTGGTTCAGCGCAGGCTAAACGGATTCTTGCCCTGTTAGATCGTCCCGATCGACTGATCGGACTCATTTTGATCGGC
>RFUY01000232.1 GCA_009922705.1 Gammaproteobacteria bacterium | reverse complement strand
GGCGCACTTCCTATCACGTTCAAATTACTCTCTCCAGCGGGTAGACCTTTGCAAGTCACGCGGGACTTAGCCAGTTTCTGGCGTAACGCGTACCATGAGGTCCGTAAAGATATGCGCGGTCGTTATCCGAAGCATTATTGGCCGGAAGACCCTTTGCAGGCTGAGCCAACTCGTCGAACGAAACCAAGGAGCTGACATGCCAACCATACTTGTGACGGGCGCTAATCGGGGATTAGGTTTGGAGTTTGTGCGTCAATACGCCCTGGCGGGTTGGCGGGTGCTCGCCACAGCGCGCGACCTAGATAGTGCACCGGAATTGCAAGCACTCGCTGCCGAGCATCCCTCCGTAGTGGTCGCTGCGCTAGATGTGACAAATGAGGCAGCAATCAAAAATTTATCGACCACGTGGAAACGCGAGCGGATCGATGTCTTACTCAATAATGCTGGGTGGTTGGGTGGTCGAGCCGAGCAGTCTCTGGAACGCCTTGATTACCAAACCTTCGAAGAGGTATTAAAAACGAATACGTTCGCTCCACTCGTTATGGCGCGAGAATTTTTGCCGCAAGTCTTAGCAAGTGAGCAAAAAAAGATAGTGGTCATTACCAGTGGTCTTTCCTCAATGACTAACACTGTCCGATTCGGCAATCTTTATTTTTATCGCATCAGTAAAGCAGGCGTGAATATGGCGATGCGTAGCTTGCAGGCAGATCTGCGTGATCGCGGAGTCAAAGTCGGTATTCTTGCGCCCGGCATGGTCGATACCCGCTTATTACGAAATAGTGGCTATGAGGGACCCGGTGTGATCGATGCACCACAAAGCGTCAGTGCAGTGATGGGTCATATCGAAAACTTAGATCAAAGCGCAGAACTTATTTTATATACGGGTGAGCAGTTGCCGTGGTGAACGAGCGCGCTTCACGTCCTTGTAAGCTCGCTTGAATTTCAGCAACGATCGCTAAAGCTATTTCTTCAGCAGATCGGGCGCCGATATCGAGACCGACGGGCGCGCGTAGTCGGCTTTCAAGTTTGGAAGCCTGCGAACCGAGCGCACTCATCAAACGTGCGCGTCTCGCAGCGGGTCCCAGTAAGCCGACATACGGAATAGGAGTATCAGCTAAGGCAGTCAAATAATCGGTATCCGCGAGTAGATGATGACTCATTACGAGCGCTGCTGAAAAGTTGTTGAGCGGTAGTTGCTGGGCTAAGTCTGCGGGAGACTCAAGAGCTACTATTTTTGCTGTGGAGCCAAACCGATGCGTCTCTACGTACGCTGGTCGATGATCCACCACAGTCAAGTGCCAGCCAAGCTTTTCCGCAAAGAAAATCACAGAATCCACATCAGGACCTGCTCCGCAAATCAAGAGCCGCGGCGGTGGTGTAACGTGAACACTGAAGACTTGGGTTGCTGTCTGCACCACGCCTTGGTCGATCGGCTTTGGTAGAGATACGTCAGATTCGGTAGCGGAGCATTCCCCGGTTTGCAGATTGATGTGACAGAGGATTCCGCGCTGCTGCGCGCTAGCCTCAAAGATATTCTGCAGGGGCTGATAATTAGCCTCAGCGGAGCAGCGAAGCAGCAGAACTTCCATCAGTCCTTCGCAGCCTAAACCTAGCCCCCAAACGGGATCGTCACTGCCGCGGCTGTCATAGCGATGAATACTAAGAGGTGGGGTATTCTGCGGCGCGTCTAAGAGTTGTCGAGCATGCTCGTGGAGGTCTCCTTCGAGACAGCCACCGCTGAGTAGCCCGACGCGCTTCTCACGACTGAAGAGCATGAGCGCACCGGCTTTACGATACGTTGAGCCCTCAGTGCGAATGATCCACGCCGCG
>RFUY01000231.1 GCA_009922705.1 Gammaproteobacteria bacterium | reverse complement strand
GAAAACTATTTTGTGCGCCTTCCTGCGCTTCCAGCATTGCTAGGCGTAACTGAAGGCGCAGTCGTTCGGCTTCGATGTCTTCAACGGCAGTCTGCATTTAAAATAATTTTTGCAAAAATTTTTTAGGGTTTTGATTTTCCAGACAAAGGGGGTGGGTTTCAAGTACCGTTTCACATGGAACATTAGCCATTTTCGTTTTGGGCTGGATTATTTGTGCGAAATCAGGCCAAGGCTATCGCGCCGTCGCCGCCGCCCGAAAAATCCGGGCGCGGTGGTCAAAAAATCGCCAAAATCGAGCAAAATGGCCCAAAGGGACCCGCTTATTTCCGGTAATACCAATTACCGGAAGTAGCGTTCTCAATAAAATCAAGCACTTACGCATCTTGGCCCTCCGACCATGGCCCACTCGCCCTGCGCCGCGTGCCGGACGGCGCGCGCGCCGGGGGGCGGGGCCGGGCGACCCCCGGTTTCTGATTTAAGCGACTCTGGCGCTCAGTTGGTAGCTACCCAGCGCCTCGGCCCTATCGTGGCTCAGAGAGCCTCCTGTGGCCTCTCAGGGCGTTGTGGTATCCGGGTGGACTGGAGTGGCAGATAGTGGGGAAAAATGGGGTCATGGACTGCCTGCCAGCCGGTATCTCAGCATGTCCCACAGCACGGCATCCAGCCGCCAGCTATCAAGCGGGACAGCGTCCACGCCCAGTCGGTAGACCTCTTCGGCCTGCGCCCCGTGGTACAGCAGGAGACGACCGTCAGCAGGCCTCGTCGTCCCCGTCTTCTGATGATGCACCAGCAAAAAGGTGGGCATCCCCATCGATGCGTGCTTCAGGTGAAAGGCGATCTGGTGCGGACTCAGCTTCACCTTCTTCCCAGTCTTCACCACCTTCAGTTCCAGCATCACCCAGCAGTCTTTCTCGAGCGCGATCAGACAGTCCGGTATCCCCAGTCCCGTCCTGCTCTCCAGCCTCGTGATCGCCGCTCTCGGCAGGTTCTCTTTCAGTCGCTGATACAAGCGCGATTCCGGCCCCTTCGCCATCAAGCATTTCCTCTATGATTGTCGGTTGGTATTCAATCTGTTCCGGCGCGTACTTGTCGCTCAGTTCCTCCGGTGTCATGTCAATGATCTGCTTCGGCGGTGGCCCACCGTAAAGCTGTTGCAGTTCCTCCAGCTTGCGCCTCACCTCTTCCTTGCTCATCGAATCAATCGTGCCGTGCCTGATCTCTTTGCGGTCCACATAGATCGTGCCCAGTGCCTGACCTCGCCTGTACTCTGCCGTCACTGCCGCGCCATAGTTGCCAGCATCAAGTGCCGCATCGCGTATCTCTTTCAGGTCACGCATGTGTCGCTCGAATGTCGTGCCGTACTGTTGCGCGAGTTCGCGTCGGTACTCTTGGATCGCCGCAACGACGTGCGGGTTCCTCTTAGGGTCAGTCAGTGCGCTTGCCATGTGGCTGGCTTTGTCAGGAGCATAGCCTGCCCTGATCGCCGCCTCAGTCATCGTGCATCGACCATCACCTGTGATCAGTTCTTGAATAAATTTCCACTCCTTCGGTGTGACTGTCTTGCGCTGTTCTTTCAGTGGTTTCACTTTTTGATTCAACCTCTCTTCTAATTTACTTCTTTTCAGCGGGACAGTGTTCATGATGTCCCGCAGTTGTTGATCACGTTTTTTCATCAATGCACTCTCTTACAGGTCCATTGGTTCCAACCTGTTCCTTTGACTTCAAACATTTTCCCGATCTGGCCCCGGCAGTATGACGTCGCCGCACTTCTAGCACGTTGCGCATCTGCCGCACTCAGCAGAAGGAAGTAGTCGCCGATGATCATCGACTTGAATGGATACTTCGATCTGCCGGTGGCGA
>RFUY01000024.1 GCA_009922705.1 Gammaproteobacteria bacterium | reverse complement strand
GGTCCGCATTCACCGCATCAATCTGGATTTCAACATCCTGCAACTGAAACTCGGTTTCCAGTCGATCTCTGCGAATCTGAATCAAATTTAAACGGGCTTGATCACGTGCCTCGGTGGTCAATAAGTCACGTTGACTCAACTGATCTGCGCGACTGAGTTGGCCTACGCGCAAGGTCTCTTGTTCAGTCAAAAGCTTGAGGCGGTCTTTGAGGTAGGCCTCGCGCGCCTTCAGTGTGCGTAGATCCCGTGCAAGCTCCTCTGTGGAGAGCGTGACCAGCGTTCGATTTGCCGCAACCCGATCACCCAATTGCACAGCCACACTCGAGATGCTCTCAGCAACACGTGACGCCACGATCACTGGTGATGCACTGACCACCCGGGCCGTGACCACGGACATTTGTTGTACCTCTTGTCGGGTCGCAACATCGACGAAGACTGGAGTTTCTTGCGCGCTGAGCACTGGCGCGCTGAGCATCCATCCAATGAGTGTTGCCACTCGCATCCCTTTCACACGCACGTTGAAGTCTCCAAATCCATGGGGCGGCATCAGAACATTGATATATGACGGATCTAAAGCTATTTAGAAAGGGGCTTTCAAAAATATTTCTGAGATGGACCTAAACCATGCAATTTTTACACACGATGATACGGGTCAGCGACCTAGAGGCGTCTCTTCACTTTTACTGCCAATTACTGGGATTACAGGAAGTACGGCGGACGGATCATCCGCAAGGTCGCTTTACCCTCATATTTTTGGCGGCACCAGACGATGCGGTTCGCGCGGAGGCAACGCACGCGCCGTTAATAGAGCTGACCCACAATTGGGACCCGGAGGACTATGGTGGTGGCCGCAACTTCGGACATTTGGCGTTTGCTGTGGAGGATATTTACGCCACCTGTCAGCGACTGATGGATGGGGGCGTCACCATCGCACGTCCGCCCCGCGATGGGCGAATGGCCTTTGTCCGCAGTCCCGACCAGATTTCCATTGAGCTGCTTCAGAAAGGACAGCCGCTCCCACCCGAAGAGCCCTGGCAGAGTATGGAGAACGCTGGACAGTGGTAGGGAAAATAGGCTCTGATAGGTCGACAACAACAAGGAGATCGTTATGAATCAAGTATCCCGCTGGGCCGCCTCAGCTCTGCTCGCAGTGACATCCGCCGCCTGGGCTGAGATTCCAAACCCACTCCGGATCGCAACCGAAGGGGCCTACCCTCCGTTCAACACAGTGGATGCAAACGGACAATTGGCCGGGTTTGATGTGGACATTGCAAAGGCACTGTGTGCTGAGATGAAGGCCAACTGCCAACTGGTGGCACAAGACTGGGATGGGATTATTCCCGCGCTGGTTGCGAACAAATACGATGCCATCATCGCCTCCATGTCGATCACAGACGAACGCAAACAAACCATCGACTTTACTAACAAGTATTACTCCAATTACTTGGCCGTGATTGCGCCAACTGGCGGAACGAAGGGGCCCTCAGACCTCAATGGCAAGACAGTCGGTGCTCAACGCTCGACACTGGCCTCACAGTGGGCTGAGGATAATTTAATGGGGCGAGCCACCATTAAGTTGTATGACACGCAAACAGCGGCCTATGCAGACCTGCAGGCTGGACGATTGGATGCCATGGTCAGCGATATCTACCCTGCAATGGATTGGCTGAGCACGGTCACTGGATTCCAGTTGGCGGGTGAAAAGATCGATATCAACGACCAAATCGGGATCGGGATTCGGCAAAATAATAACGAACTTAAGGCCGCATTTAACGCCGCCATCGACGCCATCCGTGCCAATGGCGTCTATGCAGCGATTAACGCCAAGTACTTCTCGGCGGACATTTACTGAGTCCTCGGGGGCTGACCCCCAATGACGTTCTGGACCCTATTAGGATTCGGAGCAGACGGCTGGGGTGATGAGCTGCTCTACGGAGCACTTGTCACCCTAGCGCTTGCAGTGTGCGCGGTGGTTGTTGGTTTGGGCATCGGCGCCGTGTTAGCCACGCTGAAACTACAACCATTCCGGCTTGGACGCGGCCTAGCGCACGCGATTACCTTGGTGTTCCGCGGGACCCCTGAGTTCTTGATCATCCTCATCGTGTTTTTTGGTCTTGATCACGCCGTCAATGGACTCTTGGCTGTCCTTGGCTCGTCGACGACGGTATCGACGCCAAAGTTTTGGGCCGCAACGCTCGCGCTTGGCCTTATTTTTGGCGTCTATGCGTCTGAGGTCCTCAAAGGTGCCTACCAAGCAGTCGCTCCCGGACATCTCGAAGCCGCAGATGCTCTGGGAATGGGGTGGTGGCTGAAACTTCGCCTGATCCGTCTTCCGCTGATGTGGCGACACGCAATCCCAGGCTTGATGAACTTGTGGCTAGTGCTGTTAAAAGACACCTCGCTCGCGGCAGTGATCGCGCTTGATGAGCTACTGCGGACAGCCAAAGTCGCTGGCGAAAGCGAACGAGAGCCATTTCTCTTTTTCCTGGCCGCGGGTCTGCTCTACCTGCTGATGACTGCTGTCAGCGAGCGTTTGCGGCAGTGGCTAAGCCAGCGCACAGCGCTTGTGACCCGGACAACTTAATGGACGACCTGATTCGTGAGATCGGATTTTGGATCAGCGCGCAGCACTTTGCGGCAGCGGAGACCGTCTGCGGTCCGCTTGCGACCCTGCTGCCCACAAACATGCAGCGCTATTGCCCCCGCTTTGTCGACGGTGTGTTCACCACTGTTGAATTAGTGACGCTTGCAATGGGGCTTGCTTTCGTCCTCGCTCGGGCCCTCGTGATGCACTATTGGTTCTCAGGACGCTTTGTGAGGCGAGCAATCGATGCCTATCGATGGGTCTTTCAGGGCACGCCCTTACTCATCCAATTATGGCTTCTGTATTTTGGGCTCGCTCAATTTGCACTGTTGCGCGAGAGTTCGCTCTGGGTCTTTCTTGCCAGCGGTTGGTGGGTCGGGCTTTGCGCACTCACTCTTAACTCTGCAGCCTATCAGACTGCAATTCTATTGGGGGCGCTGAACAATCTGCCCGAAGGTCAACGCGAAGGCGGGGTCTCACTGGGCCTTTCGGAGCGCACTGTGTTTCGCCGGATTCTGTTCCCCCAAGCCATTCGGACGGCCTGGCCGAGTCTCGCGAATGAAGGGATCCTGGTGTTGAAAGCAAGCGCGCTGGTCAGCACCATTACCGTGCTGGATTTGATGGGTCACGCACGCACGGTGTTTTCGCGAAGTTACGATTTGGCCGTGTACGGCTACGCCGCTCTGCTTTACATCGGCCTCACTGCGGTGGTGACCGTCGTGGCTTTGGTCATTCGTCGGTATGCGTTTCGCGCGTTACCAGGCGACAGTTGGTTCGCGCGCCGGTAACTTAGTTCCGATATTGCGCTCGGGCTTCTTGCTCATCCACCTCAATGGGTCCGCCCACCGCTGCATCACGCTCGTGCGCACGAATATCACGCGCATCCCAGGGATAGTCGACCCAGACGTCTTCAATGTCTTCGCCGACAAAGACATGACGCACTGCAGTCGGAAACTCCGCCTTCTTTGGCTTCAACTTGTTGTGCATCACAAACACACCGATCTCGGAGGGGGCTTCTCTGAGTAACTCATCAATGGCATAGGCGAGCGTCGTACGCTCGTCATCGACTTCGTCCACCAAAAGCACGCTCTTGCCGGTGATCATGTGGTTGACACCTTCAACCCACTGCAGTTTGTGAGGGGTCTCACTCGGTGGTTCATCTGGGTGATAGCGCGCCAATGAAATCGCAATGAGCGGCTTCTCTACATACGTCCGCAAAATCCTGGCGGGAATGAATCCCCCACCGCCAATGGCCAAAATGACATCAAACCGAAATTCACTGGCAATAATTTGCTGCGCGCCACGAGCAATGGTGTCGTGCAAATCTGCATAAGAAAAACGTAACCGTGCGCTCATCCAAGCTCTCCAAGCACAAAGTGCGAGAATACACGGTCATTGCGTCGGGGGCGATCCCTGCACTCGTGCACGCAACCCTTCCAAGTCGGCGACGAGGGCGGTCGCAGCATCGCGCTGTTGCATGAGATAGGCCTTTCTTGACGCATGATCATTGCCTTCTGGGCGAAAAGTGACCAGCCAATCTGCAGCGCGATTCAAGCCTTGTTCGATGGGTTGCCGCTGCGTGCCCTGCAGGCGATTCAGCTCCAAGACCAAGGCATCGGTCACCACCTTGAGTTCCGACATCTGATAGGTGATTTCAGCGAACAACCGTTCTTCCACGGCCTCTTCAGATTCCGGCAAAAACGTGGCGATAATGGAGCCAACCACTAATGCCAAACCGATCACCCACCCCATCCGTTGTAACTGCATGCGTTTCCCTCTCGCGCGCACTGATAAAAGCGTTACACTAGCCGAAAATTCCCGCTCCACAAATTGGAAATGATTTCTATGTCTAACGATCTTCGCGAAGCCGCCCTCCGTTACCATCGCAACAGCCCCGCGGGGAAACTGGAGATCACGCCTACGAAACCGATGGCGACTCAGCGAGATCTTGCGCTCGCCTACTCGCCAGGGGTTGCCTACGCCTGCACCGAAATTGCGGAGAATCCCCTCGCAGCTGCGGAGCTGACAGCGCGCGCAAATCTCGTCGCGGTCATTACCAATGGCACAGCGGTGCTTGGTCTCGGCGCAATCGGGCCGTTGGCTGCGAAGCCAGTGATGGAAGGCAAGGCTGTTCTGTTTAAGAAGTTCGCCAACATCAACTCCATCGACCTTGAAGTGGACACCACGGACGTCGATCGCTTCTGTGACGTCGTCAGCGCTCTCGAGCCTTCATTTGGCGGCATTAACTTAGAAGATATCAAGGCGCCCGAGTGTTTTGAAATCGAGTCACGCCTCCGCGAAAAAATGAACATTCCAGTGTTCCATGATGACCAACATGGGACCGCCATCGTGGTGGGTGCAGGCATGATTAACGCACTGCGGCTGATCAACAAAGACATCGGTGCAATTCGATTGGTGTGCTCAGGAGCGGGTGCGGCGGCCTTGGCCTGTCTGAATATGCTGAAAACGCTGGGGCTGAAGCACGAAAACATTATTGTGTGTGATCAACACGGTGTGATTTATAAAGACCGTCCACAAGCCACAGACAAGTACAAGGGGCAGTACGCCCAACAGACCACGCATCGGACACTCGCTGACGCCTTGGTTGGCGCCGATGTATTTTTAGGCTTGTCAGTCCCGGGTGTCGTGACCGCAAAGGAACTGCAAACGATGGCGGAGAATCCGATCATTTTTGCACTCGCCAACCCCACACCAGAAATCATGCCTGATGACGTCAAGGCGGTCCGTCCTGACGCACTGATCGCCACTGGCCGATCCGATTATCCGAACCAGATCAATAATGTGTTGTGCTTCCCCTTCTTGTTCCGCGGGGCGCTCGACTGTGGGGCGACCATTATTAACGAGGAGATGAAGGCGGCCTGTGCACAAGCGATTGCATCCATGGTGCACACACCGGCCTCAGATGAAGTGTTGTCTGCCTATCAAGGCGAGCAACTGACCTATGGCCCTGAATACTTAATTCCAAAACCCTTCGATCCTCGCCTGATCATGGAGATTCCGCCTGCTGTCGCACGTGCCGCTGAGGCCTCAGGCGTCGCCTTGCGGCCGATTCAAGACTTTGAGGCTTATCGCGATGAGCTGAGTCGCTTTGTCTTCCGCTCAAGCATGCTGATGAAGCCCATGTTTGATGCCGCCCGGTCAACGCGGCGTCGACTGGTTCTCGCCGAAGGCGAAGGCGGAAAAATGTTACAAGCCTGCCAATTGATCGTCTCTGAGGATTTGGCTGACGTCACCCTGGTCGGTCGCGTCCATGTGATCGAAGAGAAAGTGAAATCAATGGGTCTGAGTATTCGTCCAGGCATCGATTTCCAGATCGTCGACAACCTCGATGATAGCGTCATGACGCAGTTGGGCGAGGACTATCACCGCTTAATGGCTCGTCAAGGGATGCCACCCAAGGCCGCACAAACCCGTGTACGAGCCAACACCACTGTAGTGGCCTCGATGCTGCTGAAGCGTGGGGATGCAGACGCAATGCTTTGCGGCACCTTTGGGTCTTTCAGCAAGCACCTGCAATTGACTGAAGAAATTCTTGGTAAACGAACCGACAGCGGTGTGATGGCTGCACTGACCGTCTTGATTCTGCCCACTGGGACCCTGTTTATTGCTGACACGCACGTCAATACCAACCCGAACGCTGAGGAACTGTGTGAAATCGCAAAACTCGCTGCAGACGAAATCCGTCGCTTTGGAATTCTGCCGAAGATCGCGTTCTTGTCGCATTCAAACTTTGGATCAGCGGCGACCGAAAGCGCCGGCAAAGTTCGTGCGGCAACGACATTGTTCAAGACGCGCTATCCCGACCTCGAAGCCGACGGCGAAATGCATGCCGACGCGGCCTTAGATGAGAAAATCCGCCTCGATTTGCTGCCTGAATCCAGCTTGACTGGCACCGCGAATCTATTGATTTGCCCGAATTTAGATTCAGCGAATATCGCGCGTAACCTCC
This sequence comes from Gammaproteobacteria bacterium, assembly GCA_009922705.1. GTDB lineage: Bacteria > Pseudomonadota > Gammaproteobacteria > Pseudomonadales > Litorivicinaceae > HIMB30. The sequence continues at coordinate 10,755 of RFUY01000024.1, read as the reverse complement.
TGAAGGTGTTAGGTGGTGGCGTGACCGTGGGTCCAATCATGCTGGGACTGAATCAGGAAGCGCACGTCACCGCGGCCTCGAATACACCACGCGGGATTTTCAACATGGCGGCGGTCGCCTTGGCAAATGTCAACCGTGGCGATGTGAATTAAGTGTCACTGATCGGCCCTTGGGGCCGATCGCATCACAAGATAATTGAGTCGACCAAAAAATCGATCAAAATTCGAGTCTTAAGGGGAAGATGACGCCCATTCGGGAAGACCGCATACAGGCGACGCGTCGGCACAATGCGGTATTCTGGAAGAAGCACTTGGAGCTCGCCACGCGCCAGTTCGTCTTCAACCATAAACCGGGGTAACGTGATGACGCCAAGACCCGCCAAGGCAAAGGCGACCATCATCTGATCATTATTCGAGGACATGCGTCCCTGGCAGACAACCGTCTCCGGCTCATTCTGTTCCTGTTGTAGGGTTAACCGTGAGCGCCCGGAATCTGTGACGTAATGAACAAATGGGAATTGCGCGAGCGCCTGAGGCGTCTCTGGATGGCCGTGAGTTGCCAACAGCGCTGGACTCGCTACGACCACCAAAGGCACATCAGCAATGCGACGGGCGACCAAACTGGAATCCTCTAAGTGGCCAATACGCAGCGCGAGATCAAAGCCCTCAGCCACTAAGTCCACAAAGCGATCGGACAACTCAAGATGCACACCGATCTCTGGATAGCGACTGGCAAAGGTCGCCAGTGGAGTCTTCAGAACGCGTTGGGCAAGCCCGACAGGTGCAGAAATCCGCAACAGGCCCTCAGGCTTTGCCTTCCGACCCGCGAGGAGTTCTCCCACTTCTTCAAGACCCTCGACCAGGGGTGCTGAGTGTTCAAACAAATAACTTCCCTCATCGGTCAGACTCAATTGACGCGTCGTCCGATGAAACAAGCGGACGCCGAGATCTGCCTCGAGCCGTTGCACCTGCTTGCTCACCGCGGAGCCGGTCATCCCCAAGCGGCGCGCTGCTTCCGCAAAACTCCCATGCTTTGCAACCGCGACAAAGATCGGGACCCGTGACAATCGATCCATTCGATTAATTCCATTTAAGCCATAAATTAACGCCAATAAACTATGTTTAAGTCTATTTTGTCAACAAATACCCTAGCGTCTTCACTACATTGGAGGATACGCATGAACACATCATCTGGACTGACCCTACTTCGGTTCACCTTCGGTACCGTCCTATTGGCGCACGGTTGGCTGAAGCTATCCGTGTTTACGATTGCAGGCACCGTACAATTCTTCGGGAGTCTCGGGCTGCCACCCATCATTGCCTATTTAGTGATTTTTGGAGAAATTGCGGGAGGGCTCGCACTCCTGTTTGGGCTGTTCACGCGTCTCGTCGCCTGGCTCTCACTGCCAATCATGCTTGGATCCCTGTGGGTCCACCTCGGCAACGGGTGGTTGTTTTCAAATGCAAATGGAGGCTGGGAGTTCCCTGCGGTCTTAGTCATGCTCAGCATCGTCATTGGACTCGCCGGACCGGGCGCCTTCGCTCTCGATCAGAGCGCTTGGGTGCGCGGCCTGTTCGCGAAAGACAGTGAGGGACACACTGGCGATTCTGGTCTCTCGAACGCCTAAAGATCGTCTCAGAGAGAGCCCTAGCGATACCCCTAGGGCTCGATTCGTACCCGTTTCCAATCAAACACCTGACCAGAATCAGCGGGTGTTAACGCTTGAATCACAGACCACAAATAGGCCGCTGACTGCGCCGGTGTAAACAAGTGTTCAGGAGAAACCCCTTTTTGATAGGGCTTGGATAAGCCGGTATCCACGGTCCCCGGATGCAATCCAACCACGACCGCATTCGGATTTAGTCGCCCTAACTCGAGCGCCAGATTACGGGTCAACATGTTCTGTGCCGCTTTACTGGCGCGATAACTGTGCCACCCACCCAATCGATTGTCGCCAATCGAGCCGACCCGCGCGGATAGGGTCGCAATCGTCACAGGCTCGCGATGCTTGATCAGCGGATACAGGGCCTTTAACCACAAAAATGGACCGAGGCAGTTCACTTCCATCACCGACTGGAAGGCCTCGCGTGTTAACTCCGTCAATTTTTTCTCAGGTGCGATCCCTCTGGATGGATCAGTGAGCACACCCGCGGTTGTAATGACTAAATGGAGACGCTCACACCATGACCGTACCCGCCCAGCGGCTTCTGCCACGCTTTGATCTGATGTCAGATCAACCGGCACCGTCCTGATCTGCGTGTGAGGGGCGTCCATTGACCACTGCCCGCGGCCTGCAAGAATGACTTGATCAAACACGCGCGCCTCTATGACGACCTGTGCGAGCGCCGATCCGAGACCGCCCGAGCCTTGGATTAATGCGGTCCGCATAGGGTCACCACTTAAAGAGGCGCGTACTGATCGCCATTCCCACGCCACAAAAGATCAAGAGAACGCCAAGATGGGGGGCAATTTCCCACAGCCCCGCATCATCCAGCATGACGGCTCGCGCCGCATCCAGCATATGTGTCAACGGAAGCGTCATCGCAATCCACTGCACCCACTCGGGCGAGCCCTCAAGTGAAAACCACACCTCGGACAAGAGCAACATTGGGAAGGTCAACGCATTCAAAAGCCCGTCAGCAAACTCTTTACTCTCCGTCCGACTTGCAATCGCAAGGCCCATGGTGATCATCGACAACGCGCCGATCAACGCAATCAGGAGCAATAACCAGACACTGCCCACCATTTTGTACTCGAGCAATAGATTGGTCCCGACAAACACGATGGTCGAGGCTGACAAGGTGACCATGACTCGACTCATCACCTGTGCTGACAGGAATTCAAATTTGGTGAGCGGCGTTGCCTTCAGTCGCTTGAGATATCCCGCTTGACGATATCGGACGACTACATAACCAACGCCCCAGAGTGCGCTATACATCATGTTCATCCCCAAAATGCCAGGGATTACCCAATCGATATAGCGAATGCCATCACCTTCAGTGCGGCCAGAGATGAGCGGGCGAGATTCGGAAAACTTCAGCAATTGTTCGGTCAACGCGCCGGCTGCTGAATACCCATTCACCCAATAGCGAACAGCGCCATCAGTCACAGTAATCACCATGTCCGTTTGCTGCCGCGCTAGCCGATCCAATGCTCGCGACTCATCCGTTGTTTCGACGGTCTCAATGCCTGGAAACGCGAGCAAGGCGGGTCTCGCCTCCTCAGTCCCCAAATAGGTGATCGAAAAAATCCCTTGCGGCGGCCCAGAAAACACCACCGCCAAGGCTAATACGATCAAGACAGGAAAAATCAGGTTCCACCCAAAGCTCGCGCGGTCTCTTAAGTACTCGAGATTTCGTGCCTTAAACACCGCCCAAATGCGTTTCACTGAACGGGCCACCATCATGCAGTGGCCTCCGCTGCATCCAGACGTTCGCCGGTGAGCGATAAGAACAACTCATCTAAGGTGTCCACACCCGCCTCTGCCAAAAGCGCCTTGGGGGAGCCATGTCGAATAATGGATCCGTGTGAAAGAATGATCAGATCATCACAGAGCACTTCGGCCTCTTCCATGTAATGGGTCGTCAAGACCAAGGTCCGACCTTCCGCCTTTAAGCGCCGCACCACCTCCCAAACATCGCGCCGAGAGCGCGGATCTAGCCCCGTGGTTGGCTCATCGAGAAACACAATTTCTGGGTCATGGACCAAGGCCAAGGCCAACAACAAGCGTTGACGCTGCCCTCCCGACAACCGCCGGGTATCCCGATGCAAAAACTCTTGCAACTGAAACGCGTCAATCAAGGTTTGCATCGGTAATGGCCGATCATAGAAGGCTGAAAACAGCTTTAAGTTGTCGTAGGGGGTTAAGAAATCTTGCAAAGCCGTGGCCTGAAACTGAATGCCAATGCGGTCTTGATAGTTTGCAGGCACCGGACCACCGCGATAACGAATTTCACCCGAGGTCGGCGGGGTCATCCCCTCAATCATTTCCAAGGTCGTGGTTTTTCCAGCCCCATTAGGGCCCAACAACCCGAAACACTGGCCTTCGATAATCTCAAAACTAAGTGCGTTGACGGCGAGAACGTCGTCATAGTGTTTGCTGACATGATCTAAGGTCAGCACTGCCGTTTCAGCCATGGCGCCAGTACTCTGGTTCGAGACCACCGAGCAGCTCAGTGGCACGCAAGGCCGCCTCAATCACAGCTTGCCCATGTAGAGTGAGCGTCGGCGCGTCAACGCGAACCCGTGGGCCCGAGACACTTAATGCACACACGACCTCTCCAAACTCATTAAACACAGGAGCCGCCACGCACTGCATGCCGATGACGTGCTCTTCCCGATCAAAGGCACAACCGGCTTTGCGCACCGCGGCCAATTCCCGAATCAATGCCGACTTTGCGGTCAACGTATGGCGTGTCACTGCGGTAAACGCTTGTATGTCAATCAAAGGCGCTTGCTCATCACTGGGTAAGGCCGCAAGCAACGCTTTACCCACGCCGGATGCATACAACGGCACACGACTACCCAACGCCGCAACCATCCGCATCAAATGCGTACTCTCGACCTGAGAGACAAACAGCGCTTGATGTTTCGAGAGAATGGCAAGATTCACGGTCTCACCGGTCGCATCAGCCAACTCCACCATCAAGGGCCGAATTTGACTGACATAGTCGCGTGATCGGATAAAGGCATTGCCCACCCGAAATCCAGCCTGTGTCGGTCTCGCAGACGAGATATTCGAGCGCTTCCAACGCAGTCAGAAGTCGATGCACCGTGGAGGGTGCAAGCTCAGTTGCCTCAGCAATTTCGACCAGGGTCAACCCGCGGCGGCTCTTCGCACAGACATTGAGGATTGATAACCCTCGTACAAGCGTCTTCGACTGCCCGGAAAGCGCGTCTTCTGTCATGCCATCTCCATTCCATCCGTCGTCAACGTGCGCGCTGTCTGGATCACCAGAGACAGACGCCGTCCACGAAATTCATTCGCTTGCAGCCGATAGCCTGCATGGATCCAATCACCGCCCTGAACCGGTGGACGCCCCGCATCCACCGCTCCAAACCAGATGGCCTCATACACTACGCCGTCCATCAACAACTGCAGTGCAAGATGTCGATGATCTTGCCCAACGACGCGACTCGAGCGCACTTCAAAGGTCCCTTCGAACAGTGGGGGTTCGAAGCCTCGACCAAAAGGCCCCAAGCTCTCAAGCGCGTCGACTGTCGCCAAATTCAACTGCTCGGGTAATAGAGAGCCATCGACCCACTGTCTCGGTTCACCGTCGACCTCAGGATAGCACTCCAGCATCACCGCCTGCATCGCGTCAGCAAAGCTCGCAACCGCCTTTCGAGCAAGTGTCAATCCTGCAGCGCCAGGGTGGCCACCATAGCGGATCAAGCCACTATTCGACAGTCCCGCGACCCGATCCAAGACCCCCTTCGCATCCACGGCGGGCACCGACCGCATCGACCCCGATAACTGCTCTGGGAGCATCCCCGGAGTCAGTACAATCGCAGGCCGACCAAAGGCCTCCACTAATCGACTCGCCACGAACAATCAAGGTACGGGCCCCTTGCTCCCGTAAACGCGCCGCACGCGGCTTTGCGCTGGCCGTCATCTCCGCTTCAATGCTCTGGCGAGCACGATTGTCTGCATCCAGATCGAGAAAGGCCGCCAATGCATCGGCCTCGGAGGCCGCCATCAGGTACTGCAGTCCCCGCTCAGAATGTGCGATCCGGCCACGCGCATTAAGTCGCGGTGCAATCTGAAACGCTAGCGTCTCGGCGGTCACCTGATCTGGCGACAGCCGCAATTGACCCAGGGTGACCCGCCAAGTCGGCCGCTCCAAACGTCGTAATTGACGTAAGCCAGCAAGCACAACCGCTCGATTCATTGGACTTGTTCCCAAAGACACGCAATCGGCGACCGTACCGAGTGCGACATAGTCCAATAAGTCCCCTAACTTTGGGGCTGTCTCAGGCAAATGGCCCTGTGCGATACACCAGGCGCGTAAACCACTCATCACAAGCCAGCAGACCATGACACCGGCGATGGCCCCATCGGGATATGCACAATCATCGCGATTGGGGTTGACCACCGCATATGCATCCGGCGGTGGGCCTGCATCGGGTATTTGGTGATGGTCCGTTACAATCACCGTAATCCCTGCCGCCGCCAATCGTGCGATCGTGGCATGATCAGAAGAGCCACAGTCTGCGGAGATCACAACATCAGGTAATGGTGTACTGGCCAGCAACCGATCAACCAAGGACTCTGAAATCCCATAGCCATCCTCAAGTCTGTGACCAATCCAACCCGTGAGATGGGTCTCTGGGAGGCCAAACCGCACGAGCGCAGTTTTCAGTACTGCATGGCTGGTAAGCCCATCAGCATCATAATCTGTGAGAATACCAACCCGCTGTCCCTCAATAATCGCCAGCCCGAGACGCGCGATTGCGCGCTCGGCATCGATGAGCTGATGGGGCGGTGCAATGTGCCCAAGTGTCGGTTGCAAGATTGCCTCAAGTGGGGCCGTCTCAGGGAGACGGCCCGCTACAATCCGTGCCTGTAAGCTGGATAAGCCGAGCGCCCGTGCACTTGCGTAGACCCCAGCGGCAATTGGGCGATGGGACAGCGTCACCCCATGATCGATTGCACGAACTCGACCACGCGAGCTCGATCGTTGGGCAACACGGTGTAGCGTTCAGGCCGCGTTAAGAGATCTGTCATATCAGATGGCAGCGGCACTTCAGAAAAGCCAGCGCGTTGCACGGCCTCTGCAAATTTCGCGGGATGGGCAGTCGCCAGTACCACCTCGCCCATCCCGTCTGGCGCAACCGCCAAGGCGGCAACACCAGTGGCGGTATGTGGGTCAATCAGTTCACCCGTTGTCTCGAACACATCGCGAATCACGGCACAGGTCGTCACATCATCAATCGCGGCCGCAGAGAACAGTGCGCTCGCCTTCGCCACAACAACCGGATCCAGCGCGACCGCCTGCGTCTGAAAGGCCTGCATCACCGAAGCCAGACGCGCGCCGTCACGGCCATGTAAATCAAACAATAGCCGCTCAAAATTTGAGCTGACCACAATATCCATGGACGGCGACAAGGTCTGCACCAAGGGCTTTTTCGACAAATCGCCTTCTAACGCACGAACCAACGCATCGTTGGCGTTGGTCGCCACCACAAAATGACCAATCGGGAAACCCATCGCATGGGCCAAATACCCACCGAAGACGTCTCCAAAATTGGCAGACGGGACACTAAAAGCGAGCGGCCGATCATATGCACCCAAACGTAATCCGGCGTATACGTAATACACCAACTGCGCCATGATGCGTGCGAGGTTAATGGAATTGACTGCGATTAATCGATGTGGCTTTACAAAGTCTTGATCCAAGAAGCTCGCTTTGACAATTGCCTGGCAATCATCAAAGTTCCCCTCAATCGCGACATTGTGCACATTGGGCGCAAGGACTGAGGTCATTTGCCGACGCTGCACCTCGCTGACACGCTGATGCGGATGCAGGATCACAATGTCCAGGTGCGCGGAATGACGACACCCTTCGATGGCCGCGGAGCCCGTGTCACCCGAAGTGGCGCCCATGATCACGCCCCGTTCGCCTCGCTCAGCGAGAAAGTGATCTAGCAGACGACCCAAAAGCTGCAGCGCAAAGTCTTTAAATGCCAATGTTGGACCATGGAATAACTCCAACAGCCAGCGATCTGACCCTAACTGTTTCACAGGGGCAATGGCCGCATGCCGAAAACACCCGTAGGCCTCATTGACCATTCGTGCAAAAGTTTCGCGTGGCATGGATCCCTCGACAAAGGGCCACATCAGATGCAGGGCGAGCTCTGGATAACTCAAACTCCGCATCGCCTGCCACTCGGCGTCCGTATACTTGGGCAACGCTTCCGGCACATACAGACCACCGTCCGATGCCAAACCGGCCAGGACGACCTCATCAAACGACAACGTGGGTGCGGCACCTCGCGTTGAAATAAACTTCACGACCCGGCTCCCAATGTCTCTACTCGCAACACCACGGCCTCACCCTGAACGATCGGCTCCGCAGCCAACACCGCAAGGGCCTTGCGTAGCGAGGCTTCCTCAACGGTGTGTGTTAACAAGATCAATCCAACCGGATGCCCCTCCACACCTTCCTTCTGAATCACGCTTTCCAATGACACCTGGTAGTCGGCAAGTACGCGCGTCACGCGCGCCAAGACCCCCACTTCATCGCGAACAGAGAGCCGAACATAAAAGGGGCAACGGGTCTGGTCGAGCGCCAGAATCGGCAGATCAGCCACTGCACTTGGCTGGAATGCGAGGTGAGGAACCCGATTGGTTGGATCGGCCGTCAACACACGGGCGACATCAATCAAATCAGCAACAACCGCGGAGGCGGTCGGAAGAGAGCCGGCACCGGGACCATAAAATAAGGTACTGCCAACCGCGTCACCATGCACCTGCACCGCATTCATCACCCCATTGACGTTGGCCAGCAACGCCTTTTCTGGGATCAATGCGGGGTGAACACGCAGCTCTACCCCTGACTCGGTTCGCCGCGCGACCCCCAAATGCTTGATGCGATACCCCAACGCCTCGGCATAATCGAGATCAATGGACTGAATTTTCGAAATTCCTTCGGTTGATACGCGCTCGAAGGACAACGGCATACCGAAGGCAATCGCGGCAAGAATCGTCAGCTTGTGGGCGGCATCAATGCCCTCGACGTCGAAGGTTGGATCGGCTTCGGCATACCCAAGCGCTTGCGCTTGTTGCAGCACATCGTCAAAGGCTCGGCCTTCCTCGCGCATGGCCGTCAAAATAAAATTTCCGGTGCCATTGATAATACCGGCAACCCAGGCAATTTGGTTCGCGGCAAGCCCCTCGCGGATTGCCTTGATCACAGGAATCCCACCCGCCACTGAGGCTTCAAACCCAATCATCACACCGGCATCTTCAGCCATCTGGAACAAGCGATTGCCATGAATGGCGATCAAGGCCTTGTTGGCCGTGACAACATGCTTTCCTGACTGAATCGCCGCTTCGATCAGCGCCAACGCATCATCTGTCCCACCGATCAGCTCGACAAACACATCTACGTCCGGGTCTTGCGCGACCGCCATCAAATCTCGAGAGACTTTGATTCCGGTGAGATCAACGCCAGGCCGATCTCGACGAGCACCCACATGAGTGATCACCAAGGGCCGACCAATTCGTCGACTAATCTCCTCCGCGTTTTGCGCCAACACGGACAATGTCCCTTGTGCGACAGTCCCAAGCCCAACAAGTCCTACACGAATTGGTTCCAATCCCACGTCCTTATGCATCCTGCGCCACAACGCCGGCATCGACACGAAACATCTTTTTGATATTCCGCAGCGCCTGACGGGTGCGATGTTCGTTCTCGATCAGTGCGATACGGACGTACTGATCCCCATATTCTCCAAAGCCGATTCCAGGGCTGACAGCCACCTTCGCATCGGTCATGAGTTTTTTGGCAAACTCTAACGAGCCCAAGTGACTGTATTGCTCTGGAATTTTCGCCCAAACAAACATGGTGGCCTTGGGACGCTCCACCGACCAACCCAACGCATTCAATCCATCACACAACACATCTCGACGTGACTGATACATGTCACGAATCTCAGTGACACAAGATTGATCGCCTTCCAGCGCGGAGATCGCCGCCACTTGAATCGGCGTGAAGGTCCCGTAATCCAGATATGACTTAATCCGTGCCAGTGCACCAATCAGCGTCGCATTCCCAGCCGCAAAGCCAACCCGCCAGCCCGGCATGTTGTAGCTTTTAGACAGCGAAAAGAACTCCACCGCGATGTCTTTCGCACCCGGTACCTGCAGGATACTGGGGGCAACATACCCATCGAAGCAGATGTCCGCGTACGCGAGATCTTGCACCACCCAAATGTCATGCTCTCGCGCAACCGCCACAACGCGCTCAAAGAACTCCAGCTCGACACACATTGCGGTTGGATTTGCAGGGAAATTCAATACCAACATCTTCGGCCGCGGCCAAGAATTCACAATGGCTCGTTCGAGCTCCGCAAAAAAATCGCCGCCAGGGACAAGTGGCACATGCCGAATGTCCGCACCTGCGATCACGAAGCCATACGGATGAATCGGGTAGCTTGGGTTCGGCACTAACACCGCATCACCAGGCCCTAACGTGGCCATCGCTAAATGCGCTAATCCCTCTTTAGATCCGATCGTTGCAATGACTTCAGTTTCAGGGTTGAGCTCCACGGCGTAACGCGTCTTGTACCAGTTCGCCATCGCGCGCCGGAGCCGAGGAATGCCCTTGGACTGGGAATACCGATGGGTATCTTCACGCTCGGCGGTTTCGATCAGTTTTTTGACAATGTGAGGCGGAGTCGGCTGATCCGGATTCCCCATCGAAAAGTCAATGACGTCTTCCCCGGCCGCTCGCGCCTTCTGCCGCATTTCGCCGATGACATTGAAGACATAGGGTGGCAAGCGCTCAATGCGGGAAAACTTTGTATGCACGATAGGCCCCTCGACCAAACGGAAAACCGAAATTCTAGCATTAGGAACCGGATTGATTCAGCCGGTTTATCAGTTCATCCGCGGGAAGATATCCAGGCACCATCTGTCCATTCGGGAAGATCAGGGTTGGCGTTCCAGTCACACCCAGTTGCCGCCCTAACTCAAACTGCTCGCGGACGGTGTTTGGGCAGGTCGCTTTTGGCGGTGTCTTACCCGCTTTC
>RFUY01000230.1 GCA_009922705.1 Gammaproteobacteria bacterium | reverse complement strand
GTCGAAATCTGACCGTTGGTGGTGCGACCACCACCAACGGAATCACCAATACAGGTGCGATCAACACAGGCAGCCTTGTCGTCGGAGCCCCACCACCACTACCACCTCTTGATGGGCAGTTGTGGGTCAACGGCCAGCTGATCACTGGCAATGGTATTCAGTCGTGTGCTGGTGCAGTGCCTGCCTCTTCTATCTGCATTGGAGAAAATGCGAGCTGGTCTGGAGAGAATGCAACCGTGGTAGGCGCATCAGCCAGAGCTGTCAATGGGGGAACCGCAATTGGGGCTCAAGCTCAGGCGACTGATCCTCAGGCCACAGCTATCGGTTTTGGAGCTAAAGCAGCGGATCCTGGCACGGCTGTAGGTGCACTTTCGGTTGCTACTGGTGCCGACGCCTCGGCTTTCGGTTATAAAGCCACTGCAACTGGAAGCAAAAGTGTGGCGATCGGAACAGAGGCAACAGCGGTATTTGATCGCTCAGTCGCCATCGGACCTGGCGCAACTACAACAGCGCCAAACCAAGTCGTAATCGGCACACCAAGCTCAAGATTGACTCTGCCAGGAGTTGCATCAGAGGGAGCTTTTATTGGATCTGCGAATCAGAAAGGAGAGACAAGGGTGCTAACTACAGATGGCCAGGGCAACATCGGTACAAGTTCCTTTGATCCTCTTAAGATTGAAAGCAGTATTCGTTCATTGGGAGTTGCAGTAAAAACTGCTGGTGCCATGGCTTCAGCATTTTCCGCTGTCCCCCAGGTGGTGGCAGCGAGTGATGAAACGATGCGCTGTGGTGCAGGTATGGGCAGCATGGGGGAATCATTGGCTGCAGCATTGGGTTGTGCTGTCAAGTTGAACCGAGACAGTCCTGTGCATCTGAATGCGGCAATTTCGCTGGCCAGTTCAGTTGATTATGGCTATGGCTCTATGGCACCTTATGCTGGTCGCATCGGCTTTTCAGTTCCGCTGGGGCGGAGGCAGAAGTCATCAGGGAATCCGAACTCGGCCGAAGAAGTTAAGGACATGAAATCTCAAATGGCTGAGTTACTCAGTACTCAAGCTATGGAAATTGCCAATTTACGAGAAGAGATAGAGAAATTGAAGCGTGCAACTTCAGACTAGCGTCATGTCCAGAGGCCTGCGAACAAAGCCTCTGGAGCTTATCCAGGATTGACGAAACTCTGATCAAGCCGCCCATGCTTGAGGCAACTAGTCTCATTCTCATTAGTGAGATAATTCTTGGGTGATTTGGCTCTAATTTCTTACTTCTTTGCCCTTTAAATTCCTGTTTTGCCAGGGTTCTTAATGTTGGTGGGCTGATTTTTTGATCATTGCCCCGCTTGGTCGCACTGACCCCTTCAATTATGTGTTGTAAGCACAGCGCTCGCGCACCATCCACAGATTGGCAAGAGTAAACAGCATCTTGAGCTTGAGGTCGTTCTTCTTGATGCCTCGGTAGAAGACCTTGCGGAATCCGAGCTGGCACTTGAAGATCCGGAATGTATGCTCCACCTTTGCTATCAGATTGGCTTTGGCGTGCAGCTTAGGCACCCGGATCAGCGGCTATCCGACGACAATCTGGTTGAGGGGCGCCAAGGGGGTTGACGCGGGACGTTGACGAGGTCAGCCAGCTCCAATGTCTGGCTGGATCAAGGACCTTGCCCCACTCGATCGTTCAACGGGCGCAGATCGTTCTGGCTTGCGCGGCCGGCGATACCAACACTGCTGTTGCCAAGCGATTTGGAGTTCGCGGTTCAACGGTGGGCAAATGGCGGCAGCGCTACCTCGATCAGGGCATCGAGGGATTGCATGACGAGCTGCGTCCTGGCCGACCCCGCACCTATGAGGACGACCGGGTGGCCGA
>RFUY01000229.1 GCA_009922705.1 Gammaproteobacteria bacterium | reverse complement strand
AAAGCCCGCCAATGGCATACCCATCAAATCCAAGCTCAACCAACGCCTCGAGACTTTCATCACGCTGATCGAGAAACATGCTGCCCTGAACGATCCCGAAGAGCGCATGCGGAGACTCACCGTGCGCAGTCAAAGAGCGTTTAGCCCAACGCAAGCTCAGTTGCATTGAGGCGCGTGAGGCACGCTCATCGACCGGATAGGGCGTGCACTCATCAAAAATCATCACAATGTCTGATCCAAGCGCCCGCTGTACCGCCATTGAGCGCTCTGGATCTAACCAGACTTCCGAGCCATCAATCGGACTCCGAAAGCGTACGCCCTCTTCGCTGATTTTTCGCAGTTTGCCGAGGCTAAACACCTGAAATCCGCCAGAGTCGGTCAAGATCGGACGGTCCCAATGAATCATCTGATGCAGACCACCGAGCGCTTGGATTTGTTCCGCACCAGGACGCATAAATGAAAGGTATTCCCAAGAATGATTTCTGCGCCAATGGCCTTGACTTGATCTGTGGTCACCCCTTTCACGGTGCCATAGGTACCCACCGGCATAAACGCTGGGGTTTGAATCGTTCCACGTGGAAATCGCAGGACACCGCGACGTGCGAGCCCATCGGTCGCCAATAGTTGGAATTGCATCTCGCAGGCTGATCTCACACGCAAGCCTCCGCGCGTTCAAACCAGCACGCGTCTCCATAACTGAAGAACCGGTAGCGCTGATTGACTGCCTCGCGATACACCGACATGACACGCTCGTACCCAGCAAAGGCCGAGATCAGCATCACCAAGGTCGATTCAGGCAAATGAAAATTGGTGAACAAACAATCCACCACCCGAAACCGGTACCCGGGGGTGATAAATAACGCGGTCTCAGCAGTTTCAGCGCGCACTTCGCCAGTTGGCGATTGCGCGGCAGACCCCTCCAGTGCACGTAGGCTGGTGGTACCAATTGCGACAACACGCCGTCCATCTGCTTTAGCCGCCTGGATGCACTGAGCCGCCGCAGGCGTAATCTCATACCACTCTGCATGCATTTGATGCTCGGAGATCTCATCCACGCGAACGGGATTAAATGTTCCAGCGCCCACGTGCAGCGTCAGCTCAACCCACTCAACACCCTTCGCACGGATGTGCTCAATCAGACTCGGATCAAAATGAAGCCCAGCTGTCGGCGCGGCCACGGCTCCAGCATGCTTGGCGAAAACCGTTTGATATCGTTCACGATCCGAGGCTCGATCCTCACGCTTCATATAGGGAGGCAAGGGAACATGGCCATGCTGATCTGCATACGCGAGCAGCGATTGGCCATTAACCTCCTCAAGAACAAACAGATCACCGTCGCGACCAAGGACTCTGACTTGATATCCCGCGTCTAACGAAATCACTGAATCAGCGTGTGGCGTTTTTGATGCCCGTACAAACGCACGAATACGCTGCGGGGCCAAAATACGCTCAATCATAATTTCGACGTGACCACCGGTTTCCTTTTTACCGTTCAAGCGCGCCGGGATGACGCGGGTGTTATTTACTACGACAACATCACCGGGGCGCAGTAGAGTCAGAAGATCCGCTGCAACAGTGCCATGCCGCACTGAAGCATCACTGCTTGGGACAATCAGAAGGCGACTTGCGGACCGCTCAAGCAGCGGTTCTGCAGCAATTAACTCTTCGGGGAGCTCATAGGCAAAATCAGTTCGTTTCAAACAATACCCTCAAAAACAGGCAACTAGTCTAGGGGCATCCCCCATCCGGAAACAATGTTCGGTGTCGACCACGTGACAAACGAAAAATTTACTGGCATATTTCGCGCCCTATCAACGAGCGCTCAAAACAATATGATACGCTCGTGAACGATGCCAAGGTGGTGGAACTGGTAGACAC
>RFUY01000228.1 GCA_009922705.1 Gammaproteobacteria bacterium | reverse complement strand
GAAGCATAATTTACAGCATTATCCTTCAACATGTTAAAATTATCTTTGACTGCCTTAAGTGCATATTGCAACAACGCCGACTTAATCTTAGGCCACTTCGCTTCTAATTCAGGATACTGTATTGGAGAATCAGGCTTGTCAATACCTGAATCCATAATTTCAAACCATTCCATGTAACGTCGAAGCGCATTACCCAATAGCGTAATCGCTTCTTCATTATCAGAAAACATCGCCAATGAATCAATCAATTCTAATCCCATGTTTTGATTCATCGGATCATCACTTTTAAGCAGCGTAGACAACTTAGCACTTTGATCAGGCGGCAACAGACTCAACAAACGATCCACTATTTTATCAAATTGTTCAAACTGTTTTTTGGCGCCAGTTGATGAATCAATGGCAACACCTTGATCATCAACATAAACTGATTCTATTAATCTTCTTAATTGCCTTCTTGTAATCTTCATTTCATTTACTCTACTCTAATATAAATCATCATCATAATCCCTTGCATCCATATCCGCCATTGCATTTCCCCAGTCACCATCATAGTCTAGATCAATATTGCTAATACCCAAACCAATCTGGTCTGAAGCGCTTTGAAGCAAACTATTAAATTCAACCAATGCTGCATCAGCTCCTGCTGCAGCCGCACGGGTGACCCGGTGGCTCAAACAGGGGCAGGTCGTGCTCGATCACGAGGGCCAGTCTCAGCGATGCTGCTGCTGCTAAGGCACAGCCGCCGCACGCTGCGGCGCTCAAGCTGCTGGCGTCGATAGCCTTGAGACTGCATCACTGGGCAGGTGCCATGGGCCATCCCCCAGACCTCGACGGACCGCTTCCAGACATCTACCGCTCCCGCGAGGCCTTCTTCGCCTCCCTGCCGGCCTGGCGGCGCTTCCTGGCCAAGCTCAACTGGCACCCCATCATCGATCTGATGGTGGAGCGCTATGCCCGCGAACAGGAAGACGCACGCCGTCGGGAGAGGCTGGCCAGCTCGGAGAGCAGCCCACCCGGCGACGCACTCTTGGCCTTGATCACCCTGTTGAATGCGTTGAGATCCGCTGCAGCGCATAGGGCCTGGACGATGGTTCCGTCAGTCAGGGGATGAGCTGCAGATCCAGCCAGCCCTGCCTACGATTCTCACAGCCCCCTGGCCCTCCACTGCCATGACGGCCTTCACCTACGAGCGTGATCTCGACCATCCGGTGTCGGCCGAGGTGGAGCAGACCATCCGCAAGGCCCTGGAGACAATCCTCTCTAGCCAGGGCATGGAGAGCCTGGAGGTGGTCCCCGGCCTCGATCACGACGGTGATCCGGTGCTGTTTGTGCAGATCCAGTTCCGGCATGTGGAGCCCGGCATTGATCTCAATGCGCTCAGCCAGAGCACCCTGGCTGCACGCCGTGCACTCTGGGCCATCGGGGAACGGCGTTATCCACACCTCCGCTACGACTTTCACGACGACCAACGCATGCTCGGAACGGAGCACTGGTAAGCGTGGCGCTTGCAGACGATCTGATCATCACCGCACGCCAGCTGGCCCATTTGCATGAGCGGCGGCCCCGGCAAGCCGATCTTCGTCGTGCGATCAGCACCGCCTATTACGCCACTTTTCATGGTTTGGCTGAAGTCGCAGCGAGCCGCTTGATCGGCACCAGCACGGCGTCTCAGAAAACCGCTGCGTGGACGCGGGTCTACCGGGCACTGAACCATCAGGCCATCAAAAAAGCCTGTGGCCACAAGGAAGTACAGAATTATTCAGAAGATCTTGCAACTTTTATCAATCTATTTCCCGAGCTTCAAGAGCTGCGTCAGCGAGCTGATTACGACCCAAACGCTCGCTACAAGCATGGTGAGGTTCTCAGTGCCGTGAACGATGCTGAAGTCGC
>RFUY01000227.1 GCA_009922705.1 Gammaproteobacteria bacterium | reverse complement strand
TCGCGACTATGATGCTGGTCTAATTGGCTCTTGATTGTTAACTCTTGATCGAGACCTGCCTTGGCGTATGGGGCATCATTGTCTGCTTTTGCTTGTGATGTTCTTGCTGCGTGTGCCCGGTTCGATAGCATTGGTACTCTTGCTTCTGCTCCGGAGCGACTCAGTCGGTCATGTCGTGATCGCAATTCACCTTGCTGGTGTTTTCTGTCTCGTGTGCATGTATTTCTGGTCTGCTTCTAGGATGCCTGGTGTTTGTGTTAATTGGGCCCTGATGCGCGCGTCCGTGATTCGATAAATGTTTTTGTTGTCCCCCTGTTTGCTGTTGTTTACAGTAGCCTCTGTCTCTACGTTGCTCATTTTACACTTGCGTCTGTGATCCCATGTTGTTGGCTCAGTCGTCTTGGCGTTGCAAGTTCTCGGCGTAATATGTCGGTGCTGGCCGATTTTGTCTTGATAGTGCCATGGGTTCTGTCTATCACTACGAGTGTCTAATATTTATTTGCTCTTTGTTTGCCTTGTTTGATGTCTGTTGTGCTTATCGATGGGCTTCGTTCCCGAATTGTCTGCGTGCCAAAGCTAGTAATTCACTGTCAGAGCAAGCGGTGTCGTCGATTGTTGCTGTCTCTAGCCGTTCTTCTGTTCCAGGGTTGTGTCTGGCAAGGTGCTTCTTGAGTAGTTCTCGCATATCGCTTTGCCCGTGTCCGTGGCCTAACAGGAGCACGCGATCAGCGCGCTGTACCTCTTCGCAAAGCTGATTAAGAAGTTCGTAATCAACCGGAGCCTTTTGGCCTTCCATGTCTCTGTCGCGGCGATGGCTGAGTCGCTGGTGACTTCCCCAGATTCCGTTGGATTGTAAATTTCTCGTTTTCACAGCATCACCTTCCAGCCACCAAAGGCGTGCACCGCGGTGATCGAGATGGATCACCAGACGCTTGGCTTGATCACCTCGTGGATGGGGATGTGGTGTTTCCGGATGCTCTGGGGTGATCCCGGCCTCCTCCAGAAATCGGCGTAGCCGCAACACTCCATCTGCATCAAGTAAGGGATGGTGCTGCCCTGCTGCTGCATGCAACACCATGGTTTCACCACTGGCCAGTTGCAGCTTCAGTCGGTGATCCGACAAGTGTTCAACGTGAGCCTCTAGACCCACCAGCATCGCTTCGACATCACTCATGCGCAGGTCGTGCCGCAGCGGATGCTGAAAGACAGCTTCCAGTGTGTGCGCGTGCTGCTTTTTCATCACGGCGTTTGATCGGGAGATCTTCAAACGCTATGGATGTCTCGATCGCCTGGCGTTGCGTTGCAGCTGGGTTCAACAAATGCGCGGCAACTGTTCACCACGACCGAGTTCCAGCGGGCGCAACACTCCGAACCGATTGCGTAGGTGCACCGGATGCCTTGAGTGTGCCTCCCCTGATTCCTGCACCATGCCGATCTGGCAGGCGTTGGGGTGTTCACTTCGCATGTGCCGTAGGGCCAGTTCCGCAGAAGCCTCCGGGCAGATCACCACCATTCGCCCTTCATTGGCCATGGCGAGGGGATCGAGCCCCAGCAGCTCACAGGCGCTTTCTACAGCCGGATCGAATGGGATCGCTTCTTCGTTCACCTCGATCGTGCGCTCAGCACCGCGTGCAATTTCATCGAGTGCACTTGCCAGGCCACCGCGGGTGAGGTCTCGCAGGCAGTGAAGCTCCACTCCCGCTGCGATGAGCTCTTGCACGCAGCTGTGCAGGGGAGCTAGATCGCTCTCCAGCGTGCTGCGGAAGCCCAGCTCCGCGCGCGCGATCAGGATGGCCGTGCCATGGCGGCCGAGATCACCGCTCACCAGCACCGCATCGCCTGGTTGCACGGCGCTGGGGTGGATGGTGAGCCCGTGTTCCACAACGCCGATGGCGCTGGTGTTCACGAACACGCCATCG
>RFUY01000226.1 GCA_009922705.1 Gammaproteobacteria bacterium | reverse complement strand
GTCGATAACCAGCCACGATAATCGATGGTGTCCAGAAGTTCACGGATGGCCGCGACGCCATCGCCCGCGATGAGTGCGCGCCGGCACGCTTCAATGAGGGTGTAAAATTGCATCAGACGGCGCACCACATCGGGGTCGAGTTCGCTGTGTAACCCAAGTTCTCCCATCGCCACAAACAACGGACAGTGACGCCGTTGTGCGTGACCGCCAAGCGCTTCGAGGGTGGCAGGCCCCAGCCGACGTTTCGGGACATTTAAAATCCGCAGCAGCGCATTGTCGTCATCGGGATTGATCAGGAGTCGTAAGTAGGCCATCACATCACGGATTTCAGAGCGCGCAAAAAAACTGGTGCCGCCACTCATCTTGTAGGGAATCCGAAAGTGTTGCAGTTTGAACTCCAACACACGGGATTGGTGATTACTGCGATACAAGACAGCAAAGTCTGAGAACCGTCCACCACGATTGAGTTTGCGTTCTAAGATCCGGCTGGCAATCCGTTCCGCTTCATCCTCATCGGAGAGGCAGGGCAAGATTTCAATCCGTTCCCCATAGCCTTTCTCACTCCAAAGCTGTTTTTCAAACAGGTGTGGGTTGTGGCTGATGAGGTGGTTGGCGCTTTCCAGAATGCCGCGTGTCGAGCGGTAGTTTTGCTCCAGCTTGATGACCTTGAGAGTGGCGTAATCCTGATGCAGTTCTGCCAGGTTTTCAGGGCGTGCACCCCGCCAGGCATAGATGGACTGATCGTCATCACCAACAATAGTCAGGGCGCCAGAGAGGGCGGTGAGTTGTTTTACCAACTGGTACTGGATGCGGTTGGTGTCCTGATATTCATCCACCAAGAGATAACGAATCCGTCCGCGCCAGCGGTCTAAAACCTCCGGATGCTCCTGAAACAATTGCACCGGTAATCCCAACAGGTCATCAAAATCGACCGCATTGCAGGCGCGTAAATAGCGCGTGTATTCGCGATAGGCGGCGGCTGCAAAGACTGTATCGGGTGTCTGGGCCTGTTGCGCGGCGTGCTCGGGTGAGAGCCCTTCGTTCTTGTACGCAGAGATCCGTGCCTGCACCTGTTGGACCAGATCCCGATCTTCGACCTGTTCACGACTTAAGAGCTCCCCAAGCGCTTGACGGGCATCCTCAGGATCCAAAATGGAGAATCCGGATTTCAGGCCAAGCGCCTGGGCTTCGCGGCGAATGATGTTGAGTCCAAAGGTGTGAAAGGTCGATACGGTCAATCCACGTAACTGATCGGCGGGGGCCACGTGGTTGACCCGCTCACGCATTTCCCGTGCGGCTTTATTGGTGAAGGTGACCGCGGTGATGTGGCGCGCTGGAATGCCGGCCTCTGCAATCAGCCACGCAATTTTGTGGGTGATGACGCTGGTTTTGCCACTGCCTGCACCGGCAAGCACCAACAGCGGTGACCCAAGATGGGTGATCGCTTCACGTTGGCGGGGATTGAATCGATTGAGGTCCAAGCGGGCTCCTTTTGACTGCCCACAGTGTATCAGGTTCTGTGTGTCGATCAGTTGAACCACCCGGCCAACCACCAGTGCTGTGTAGTGCGATCCTGGTACACCCAGGCGTGCCGTTGCTCCTCTGTTTGGCTCACCCAATACGCCCGCTGAATCGGCCGATGGTCCCACCATCCAGACTCCAAACGTTCAGGGCCGCGGAGTAACTGATGCCCGAGTGGGACTTGTCCGCTGCCTAAGGGTTCAGGCGGATCCACCAACCACAGTGGCCGCAGCGGAAGGTGTGCTGGGACAGAGACCTCAGTGGGTGTGGTGGTGTAGCGGTTTGCCTCTTCAGGCCGTGGGTCCTGAACTCGGGTGGGCCATTGCAAGCACGCTGGACCGAGCCGTGCGGTCAACCGATGACGCCAGGCCTGTGTCGGGCGGGCCTGAAACAAATCC
>RFUY01000225.1 GCA_009922705.1 Gammaproteobacteria bacterium | reverse complement strand
TCGAAAGCCTAATTCACGAAAAGGGAGCTCGCAACAATCCGCTTAGCGAAGAATCTAAAGAGCTGAATCGCATTAAATCCGTTATCAGAGCATGCGTGGAGCACGTCTTTGGATGCATGACAATGTCGATGGGTGGAAAGATGACCAGAAGAATTGGACTAGCGAGAACCAAGGCCTGGTGGGGGCTTAAGAATCTCGCCTTCAACTTCCTCCGATATCTTCAGCGCACTTCCAGTTCGGCTGCAGTTGTATCGCACTGACAACAGAGGCCGCAATTTGCCTCCATCTCAAATGAGATAGGTGTGTGTCAATGCATCATGCGTCGCTTCTAGGGCGGCATTTTTAATGTCTTTCGATTGCCAGTGAATCCCGATTATTCGAGGTGCCCTTGAAGGGTATTGTTTAAATTATCCACTTGACCTGACGTTCCCTTCTAAGATCTCATTAGAAGTCAACCAGAGCTGAGTGGCTGAGGTGGTTCTCGCCCGCCCAGCAGTGCCAGGAGTCCTCTGATGTCATTGGCTAGTGCGGGGCCCTCGGTGATGGACCAGACGTCACCGAGCGCAGGGCATTCATCGCCAGGCTGCGCAGCGTGGCCATGATCCGCACGCCGTTGCTTGCGATAGCGGTGCGCGTCTTCCCTGATCTGGGTGTCACGAGGCCAGTGCCAGGAATTCTCGATGGACCACCGATCGCGTACGTGCTGCAGTAGTGCTTTTGCCGTGGTCCTGAGACTCGTGACGTCGTAACGGTTTATGGCCTCCGGCCGACTGCGGCTACATCGATGGATTCGCCTTCTCGGACACCCTTGCAGCGCAGCGCCTGGATCGTGGCGCTGCAAAGCCAGTTCTCAGCGACCCACTGCGGTGCTGGCATGCCCCGCAGCGTCTGCGCTCGCGTTGGCTCCACTCGAACAGTGCCTTTGTCCCATAGGTGAGCCGATCCTGGATCACTTGAAAAAACTTTGCGTCGACTGTGTTTGACGGCGATCAGGAAGTCGGCGTCACGCTGCTCGAGTTAGAGGAAACAGGACGGTTCGCGTGCAGCGCATCCGCCTGCACCAACATCCCCAGGAGCTCCCGCAAGGCGCCGATCTCGCTGCCGGCGTCGGTGGCGTAGGTGCTTGGGGCGATCGCCACGCCCAGCGTGTTGGAGTACAGGCTGATTGAGCAATGTAGACGCAGTCGGCATTGAATTTGGTCGTTGGGTTTTAGTGTCCCCAATGCGCGAAACCCATTCTGCAGCAATTGATTAGCCCGTACCGGATGATCTGATCAGCTTCCTGAAGGCTATTCCAGATGCTCGGTTGCGTTTGGCATGTCGAGTAGGTGTTCAATTAATCACACTCTGACTGGTAACGTATGATTGAAGCCTATACAATAATAGATCTTCTGTTCCCGTCTTTTGTGTGTCACGGTGAAGCTGTGCCCGGGTGATATTAGTGCTACTACTTGTAGCGACATGTTTGCGCGCCGGCCTCCAAGTGTGTAAGCAGAAACAGAATCGTTGCCGTTGGCTAGCAGTTCTGCTATAGTCAATAAAATTTCTCATGCCATGGACCACGGTCACGGCGGTTTGCGGAAGGGCCCTGTCTTTCTTGGTCGAGCGCTTTCAATGGGGGCGCCTACGAGCCGCCATCATAGCGACCGCGATTATTACGGCAATGAGTGCCGCCATCGTCATGAACTTCGATGCATTGTTCGGGTTGGTCATTACGGTCAGTACGCGCTACTCGCAGCCACTTCTCGGTTTGGCGCTGTGCATTTATGCGGGATGGGTGTGGCGACGGGATGTCCTCTTAAAAGAACTCGCCAAGAACGAAGAAGCGACCTCCAGCACATTCTTTATGCGCTGGTGGCCTTGGTACGTCAGATTTGTGTGCCCCGCGATTATCGTAACGATTCTCGCGAGATCAATAGC
>RFUY01000224.1 GCA_009922705.1 Gammaproteobacteria bacterium | reverse complement strand
ATATCCCTGGCCAGTGTCGCATTGAAATCTTCAGTGAGCTCGGCGAGCTCGTTGATGTGATTGAACACAATGATGGTTCTGGGGATGCCTTTTGGGATCACACGACCTCTTCTAGACAGGTTGTTGCCAGTGGTGTCTACATCGCGGTCATCACTGTAACCAATGATATCGTGGATAGCACAACGGGAGAGTTGATCTATGCGGAGGGAGACCGAGCCTTCAAGAAGTTTGTCATCATCCGCTAAGCGACTCGATTAAGAAAGCCATGAAACACACAAATCGTAACGTTGCGCGCTGGGCCGGTCTTCTACTGGTCATGATGGTGACAATCCCGGCTTCGGCTCAGCAAGAAAAACTCGCCCAGACGGGCATGAAATTCTTGAGCCTCTCGCTCGACTCACGGGCGGCAGCCCTGGGTGATGCTGTTACGGCAGCAGAGGGTGGTGCGGAAATGCTCTTTTACAATCCCGCTGGGATGGCCAACGTCGACAAGGCCCTGTCCGTCTCTTTCGGTATGACGGAATGGATTGCTGACATCCGCTACGAGCAGGCATCGCTCGCTATCCGTCCAGCAGGTGGGCGATTTGGCGTCTTCGGGTTTAGCCTCGCCTCGGTCGATTATGGCGACATTCAAGGTACCATGTGGGCAGATACCGAGTCGGGATACATGGATACCTACGCCTTCCGACCGTCCGCCATGGCCGCGGGCATTGGGTATGCGCGTTCGGTGACCGATCGCTTTTCTTTTGGGCTCCATGCAAAATATGCCCGTCAGGACTTGGGCAGTCATGTGACCTCCTTCGGTCGCAATGGCACCTGGTTGCGAGAAGGGTTTGATCTGGGCGTGTGGGCCTACGACTTTGGCGTGTTGTACAAAACGGGTTATAAGAGTCTCAACTTTGCGTTCAGTGCGCGCAATTTCGCGAAAGAACTCGAATATGTGGAGGAGGCGTTTCAACTTCCGTTGACCCTCAAAATGGGACTTCAGATGGATGTGTTGGATGTATTTCGAACCTCTACCGGCGGTACGCAATCGCTCACGCTGGCCATCGACGCGGAGACGCCCCGAGATTACCACGAACAGATCAAGGTTGGGCTGGAGTATGCTCTAATGGACATGATTTACCTCCGTGCAGGCTATGTGACGCCCACCGATGAGCAAGGCCTCAATTTGGGCGTCGGCGTTCGACAAGAACTCGGTGGATTCCGGATCAAGGCAGATTATGCCTACACAGACTTTGGGGTGTTTAGTGACGTCCAACGCCTGTCTGTTAGTATTTCTAGATAACCTGATGATGGCCATGAACATAATGACCTCCTCCTCCCAAATTGTCGGTCGCGGACTCTCAGGTGTAGTGATGGTGCTCGCCTTGGTCTTTGCCGGGTGCGACGCAGGCACGCAGACTTCCCTCTACGATCCGAACCGAACCTCGGACGTCCCACCAACACTGACGAGTCTGTCTCCGGATGGGGCTGCTTTGGCTGGTGTAGATGTCGTAGCTATTTCGGGTACAGATTTCTCTCCGGTCGCTGAGGAAAACCTCGTCTATTTCGGTGCGGAAAAAGCCACGATTGTATCGGCTTCCCCCACGAGGCTAGAGGTCATCCCCCCAAGCACACCTATGGATGTGGCTACCGTTCGCGTGGCGGTGTTGGGTTCAGACGCCTATTCCAATGAACTCTCCTATCGATTGGAGGCCCCTTTCGTTCGATTCGGGGGAATCACCAAGTTGGAGGAGCCCCTAGCGATCGCAAGTGATGCCATCGGCAATCTTTATATGGTGATGAGCTTGGAGGGGCGGATCCAAGGCGTATATCAGTTGGATGTAGACACCGAGGAGCGTACGCTCTATGGGAAAACGACCTTTCCATACCGCTCAATGGTGATTGATGCGGCCGGCCAGATAACGGCAGGGCAACA
>RFUY01000223.1 GCA_009922705.1 Gammaproteobacteria bacterium | reverse complement strand
TAATTGGCAGACTGCTCACCAGGACGAATCCCAGGAATGAATGCCCCAGACTTCTTCAAATTGTCCGCTACATCTCGTGGGTTAAATACCAACGCCGTGTAGAAGTAACAGAAGAACACAATCCCTAACGTGAACAACAAATAATACAGAGGCTGTCCTGGGCCAAGCGCAAGACTAATGTCTTGCAACCACTCCATGCCTTCCCCTTGCCCAAACCATTGGCCAATGGAGGCTGGGAATAACAACAGGCTCGAGGCAAAGATCGGCGGAATGACCCCAGCCATGTTGATCTTCAGCGGCAAGTGGCTCTGCTGCGCCGCATAGACTTTGTTTCCTTGCTGACGCCGCGCGTAGTTCACTGTGATCCGACGCTGCGCGCGCTCGACGTAGACGACAAACCCGACAACGGCGACGGCGATCGCTGCAATCGCTAACAAGCCAAGGATATTCAAGTCACCCTGACGCGCCGCTTCTGCAGATTGCCCGATCGCTCCGGGCAGCCCTGCAACAATGCCGGCGAAAATTAACAAAGAGATGCCGTTCCCGATCCCTTTCTCAGTGACCTGCTCACCAATCCACATCAGGAAAATGGAGCCCGATACAAAGGTGACTACAGCCACGAAATGAAAGTGGAAATCAGACAAATACGCGACACCCTGGCCTGCCAGCCCCATCGAGACACCGATGGACTGCACGGTGGCTAGAAATACAGTGCCATAACGCGTGTATTGGGTAATTTTACGCCGACCCGCTTCACCATCCTTCTTGAGCGCTTCCAACGATGGCACAACGGCCGTTAATAGCTGCATCACAATCGACGCAGAAATATAGGGCATGATGCCAAGTGCAAAGATCGACATCCGCTCCAAGGCACCACCGGAGAACATATTAAATAGGCTCAAAATCGTCCCTTGGGTCTGCGAAAAGAGATCCGCAAGACGATCAGGGTTGATTCCAGGGACAGGAATGTGTGCACCGAGGCGGTAAACCACCACAGCAATCACCACAAACCGTAACCGAGCCCAAAGCTCCGTCAATCCACCCTGTGCACCCGGTGCTGCCATTACGCTTCGACCTTCCCGCCAGCCGCTTCGACCGCCGCACGCGCGCCTTTTGTGATCCGCACCCCTTTCACAGTCATGGCGCGTGACACTTCACCGGCGAGGATGATTTTGACATCCGTGATGTGTGTCGCAATCAATCCAGCAGCGCGCAGTGACTCCAGAGTCACCTCATTACCTTCAATCTTGTTCAGTTCAGCAAGGCGGATTTCATCACGCACCAAGCTCTTACGCGACGTGAAGCCGAACTTCGGGAGCCGACGCTGAATTGGCATCTGACCGCCTTCGAATCCAGGCTTTACCGACCCGCCAGAGCGTGACTTTAAGCCTTTGTGTCCGCGACCACCGGTCTTTCCGAGGCCAGATCCAATGCCGCGCCCAAGGCGCTTTTTCGATGGACGGCTGCCTGGAGCCGGTGACAAATCATTTAAAAACATCACGCTTCCCCTTCAACACGGACCATGTAATAGACCTTGTTGATCATGCCCCGCACACTCGGGGTGTCCTCAACCTCAACAGTCTGATGCATCCGCTTCAGACCCAGGCCCTGTACACATAACTTATGTGCCGGATCGGGCTACGTACCAGGGTGACTTTCAGCATTTTCTTGCTCGCCATGCTCTGTTCCTTACCCGAGAATGTCTTCAACAGACTTGCCACGACGTGCAGCAACATCATCCGGAGACTGCATGCTCGACAGCGCTTTGATGGTCGCGCGAACAACGTTTGCTGGATTGGTTGAGCCGTAGCACTTCGCAAGTACGTTGTGCACGCCCGCAATTTCCAACACAGCACGCATCGCACCGCCTGCGATTACACCGGTTCCTTGAGACGCCGGCTGCATGTATACCTTCGAGGCTCCATGGGCCGCACG
>RFUY01000222.1 GCA_009922705.1 Gammaproteobacteria bacterium | reverse complement strand
CCACGCAAGGTGACCTTGCACCCAATCGGCCAACCATCACGAATTTTAAAGCCCGCGATTGACTTCCGTGACTTGGTAACCACTGGCTTTTGCCCAGCAATCGCTGTCATGTCACGAACGGCGTTCTCAATTTGCTTCTTATCCGCAACTGCCTCGCCCACACCCATATTCAGTGTGATCTTTTTGACCCGCGGAACCTGCATTACGTTCTTGTACTGGAACTGCTCTTGCAGCTTCGGCACAACCTGCTCTTTGTAGACTTGTTGTAGTCTCGCCATGGCTTATTTCTCGCTCCTAGGCGCAGAGGCTTACGCCCCGACTTCCTTTCCAGTGGACTTAAACACCCGCACTTTGGTGCCGTCCTCGTTCACTTTGAATCCAACCCGGTCTGCCTTTTGGTTTTCAGGGTTGAACAGGGCAACGTTAGAGACATGAAGCGGCGCTTCTTTCTCAACGATGCCACCTTGCCGCCCCATCATTGGGTTTGGCTTTTGATGCTTTTTGATCAGGTTCACACCTGCGATCACCACACGCTGGTCATCACGGACCTTGAGGACCTTGCCCCGACGCCCCTTGTCCTTTCCGGCGATCACTACGACTTCATCGTCGCGACGGATTTTCTGTGCCATTGCGATCTCCTTAAAGCACTTCAGGCGCGAGTGAAATGATCTTCATGAACCGCTCACTGCGCAGCTCGCGTGTGACTGGTCCAAAGATACGCGTTCCAATCGGCGCGAGGTTGTTGTTCAAAAGAACTGCCGCGTTACCATCAAACTTAATCAGGCTGCCGTCCTGCCGACGCACACCGCTGCGAGTCCGCACCACAACCGCGTTCATGACCTGGCCCTTCTTGACCTTGCCGCGGGGAATCGCTTCCTTCACAGTGACCTTAATAATGTCGCCGATCCGGGCATAACGACGCTTCGACCCACCGAGCACCTTAATACACATCACCTGACGCGCACCTGAGTTGTCGGCCACCTCAAGCATGCTTTCCGCTTGAATCATCGTGCTCTCCCGTTATACCTGGACTGCCCGCTCGTTGATCTCAACGAGCTTGAATGCTTTGGACTTCGAGATCGGCCGGCATTCAGCGATAGTCACGGTGTCACCAATCTGACACTCGTTGTTTTCGTCATGTGCCGCAATCTTGGAAGACCGCTTAATGTATTTGCCATACACAGGGTGCTTTTCAAACCGCTCAACCAACACACTGATGGTCTTATCGCCCTTGTTCGAAATCACCCGACCACTTAAGGTCCGAACCGTTGCAGTTGACTCGGTCATACCGCCATCTCCTTCTGATTCAGCACGGTCTTGACTCGCGCGATATCGCGACGCACCTGACCCAGCAAGTGAGTCTGCGACAACTGCCCTGTCGCCTTCGCCATGTTCAAATTGAATTGCTCACGGCGCAGTCTCAACAACTCAGCAACCAACTCATCTGTGTTTTTTTCACGTAACTCAGTGGCTTTCATCACATTACCGTCCGACTGACAAAGGTGGTCGCAAATGGCAACTTAGCCGCCGCCAGCGTAAAGGCTTCACGCGCGACTTCCTCTGGTACACCTTCGATTTCATACAACACACGACCGGGTTGAATCTGGCAGACCCAATATTCAACAGAGCCCTTCCCTTTCCCCTGACGCACTTCCAATGGCTTCTGGGTAATTGGCTTATCCGGGAAGACCCGAATCCACAACTTCCCACCCCGCTTGACACGACGGGTAATGGTCCGACGTGCTGCTTCAATTTGCCGTGCCGTCATGCGGCCACGACCGATCGCTTTCAACGCAAATTCTCCGAAGCTCACCTTGGAGCCGCGCTCTGCAAGACCACGGTTGCGGCCTTTTTGCATTTTGCGAAATTTCGTCCGTTTCGGTTGCAACATAGTCTTCTTCCTTAACGAGCCGCTTTCGCGCGGTTCGCTTCTTTCTGAGCACG
>RFUY01000221.1 GCA_009922705.1 Gammaproteobacteria bacterium | reverse complement strand
TCGCAGCCCAGGGTGTAGGTCTGGTTGTCTTTTTGATAACGAATTTTGGGGGTGTTGGTGAGGTCTTCAAATTCAACAGTTGAGACATCAAACTCGATTTTTAGCCCTCGTGCTGCTGCCGCGGTATAGAGGTCTTCTTGTATCGCAGTTTGTCCGTAGGTCGTGAAGTAGCGTTCGGTGGCGGCATAGCTGTCGATTAAGTATGTTTGCTCGCGGCCCCACGCGATGCCTGTGCCTCGGTGTAATTTTCCTTCCTTTGCGACACGCTCGCCGACCCCTGCCCGGTGCAGAAGAGCTACTGTCGTTGATTCGAGCACACCTGCGCGAATACGCGCGAGTACATGGTTACGACTGGCCCGCTCTAGGACTGTGACTGCAATCCCTTCTTGTGCAAGCAGTAGGGCGAGCAGGACACCGGATGGCCCCCCTCCGATGACAGCCACCTGTGTTTTTATCATCACGACTCCTTGGCATTGTTACTCTTGTGACCGCAGGCGCGTGGGTGTGCTGCAACGGTCCGCACGCTGGATGGTACCATGCGGGTCGTTGAGACTGACGGCTGCGAATGAGGCGGGGGAAGTATGAAGTTATTACGTGTGGGACCGATTGGATCAGAGCGCCCAGCGGCTTTGGATGGGCAGGGCCAGTTACGCGATCTTTCCGGACTGATCCCTGACATCATGGGCCCCCAGTTCTCGACATTGTCCGCTGAACTCAATGCTGTGGATCTCACCACGTTGCCGATTTTAGAGCCAGCGTTACGCATTGGTCCCTGTGTCGCGAATGTTGGTAAGCTGATCTGTATTGGGCTGAACTACGCGGATCATGCGGCTGAGGCGGGCATGGCGTTACCTACTGAACCGATTGTTTTCCTGAAAGCGACCAGTGCGATTTGTGGGCCCAATGATCCCTTACAGATTCCCCGTGGATCAGAGAAAACAGATTGGGAGGTGGAGCTCGGCGTGGTCATTGGCCAGCGTGCAAAATATGTGTCCGAGGAAGAGGCGCTGGACGCCGTATTTGGCTATTGCGTGGTCAATGATATTTCCGAGCGTGCTTTCCAATTGGAGCGCAGTGGGCAATGGACGAAGGGCAAGTCACACGACAGCTTTGCACCGATCGGGCCGTGGCTTGTGACCAAGGATGAAGTACCGGCGCCACAAGACTTGGCCTTGGAATTGTCTGTAAATGGGAAAACGCTCCAGCATGGACGGACAAACACCATGGTCTTTGGTGTCGCACAATTGGTTAGTTATTTGAGCCACATGATGACGTTGCAGCCTGGCGATATTATTTCGACCGGAACGCCGCCAGGTGTGGGAATGGGGCAGAAGCCCCCGCTGTATCTGACAGCGGGTGACGTTGTGATGGCGAGCGTTCAGGGGTTGGGCTGCCAACGCCAGGTGTGTTGTCCTGCTGAGTAAGTGCTAATCAGCCAAGCCCGCGTCTCTCAGCCAGTTTAGGATCACGTGGGCACAGGCGTCTGGCTGTTCGGCCGGCGCGAAATGCCCTGCGTCCTCGATAATCTCAAGTCGACTGCCTGGGATCATCTTTGCAATCGACTAGGGCTCCACAGATCCTCGCGGCCGACTAGTACGAGCGTTGGGCATGCGATCTGCGGGAGCAGGTGTGTGGGGTCCGGCCGATGAATTAAGGCGTGGATTTGTCGCGCATGACTCTCGGGCGTTCGCCGCAATACCATGTGCTCCAGGGCCTGCATGAGTGTCGTATTCGCTTGGTGTTGAGGTGCCACCATAGGCGGCAACCAATCCTTGCAAAGGGCGGCCATCCCCTGGTCATACGCCAGTTGCACGCGGGCTTGCCGTTTTGGGAGTTCCGCGTCGGTAGTGGGATTCACACCGGTGTCGAAAAGCCCGAGTGCTGCGACACGCGCAGGTGCAAGGCGCCAGAGCTCGAGTGCGACCCGCGCCCCCATCGAGTGCCCAAGCA
>RFUY01000023.1 GCA_009922705.1 Gammaproteobacteria bacterium | reverse complement strand
CACGCCGAAATGTCAGCGCATCGATTTCAATGAGCGCCTCTGAGGTGTCTGCCACGGCCAAATCCTGTGGAATGTCGATCGCGCAAGTGTAGCAGACTCCATAAAACACATGTTTAATGCGCGGCATCAGAACAGGAGGCTCCATGCTACTTGCAGTTCTCGCGACAGTTATCGGCATTACCCTCACTGTTGTCAGTGCGGATAAGTTTGTTGATGGCGCATCAGCATTGGCAGACCGATTAGGAATGAGCCACTTTTTGATTGGCTTAACGATCGTCTCCATTGGCACGTCAGCACCTGAATTACTCGTCTCTGCAGTGGCCGCTTATCAAGGCAGCCCCGGGATCGCGCTTGGCAATGCGCTGGGGTCAAATATCACCAACATTGCGCTGGTACTTGGTGCAACTGCAGTCATTTGGCCTTTATTGGTGCCCCGTCCGCTGGTCGTCCGTGATCTGCCTATTCTGCTTGGGATCAGCACACTTATCGCCCTTCTAACTCTGCGGCCCGATTTTGATCGCGTCGCTGGCGTTGTTTTATTGCTCATTCTGCCGGTGTTGCTCTACCGCCTCGTGAAGGATGAAGCCGCCAGCGGGGAATCGGTGGAGATTCCCGCACTCAGCTTACCCATGGCGCTTGCCCTGACGATTGGCGGCCTAGCAGTGCTGTTGGGGGGATCCAGGCTATTGGTCTGGGGCGCAACGGAAATTGCGCTGTTCTTCGGCATTTCCGAGCTGGTGATTGGCCTCACGATTGTCGCTGTTGGCACGAGCCTGCCCGAACTCGCAGCGAGCCTTGCATCCGCCAGACGCGGACAAACCGACATGGCGCTCGGAACGGTGATTGGATCAAATTTATTCAACTTTCTCGGCGTCATCGGCTTGGCCGCCGTCATCCGGCCCTTCGCGATTGATCCAGATGTCCTCAGCCGAGACATGCCATGGACCTTTGGCCTGACATTGTTGCTGTTCCTGTTCGCACGATTTGCCGCGGCCGGAACACTGAAGAGACACCACGGAATCCTTTTTCTTCTGTTGTACGTCGGCTATCTTCTGCATATCGCAGCAACAATTGTGCCGAGCTCATGAATTATCTGTCGTCCGCTGAACGTACTATCGCGCTCGAAGCCGATGCCATCACGCGACTGCGCGACCAACTCACAGAAAGTTTTGCGCGGGCCTGCGAGTACTGCCTCTCATGCACAGGCCGTGTCGTTGTGACCGGCATGGGGAAGTCAGGACACATCGGGCACAAGATCGCAGCAACGCTCGCCTCAACCGGCACCCCAGCATTCTTTATGCACCCCGCAGAAGCCAGTCATGGCGACCTCGGCATGCTGACCTCGTCAGATGTGGTGCTGGCTCTGTCGAATTCAGGAACGAGTGCCGAACTTGTCACACTCTTGCCGGTCATCAAGCGTCTTGGAATTCCATTGATTAGCATGACTGGAGATCCCGACTCGGTCTTGGCACAACAAGCCGATGAGCACATTCAAGTCCGCGTCGAGACAGAAGCCTGCCCGTTAAATCTCGCGCCGACATCAAGCACAACAGCCGCGCTTGTCATGGGGGATGCCTTGGCCATTGCGCTACTCGAGGCCCGTGGATTCTCTCGCGAAGACTTCGCGTTCTCCCATCCAGGAGGCGCCTTAGGAAGACGCCTGCTCCTCAAGGTCGATGACATCATGCATTCCGGTGACGCATTACCGGTGGTGTCTGAGACCGCACCGGTCACCACCGCGTTACTCGAAATGACTGCCAAGCGACTTGGCTTCACCACAGTGCTCGCGCAAGACGGTCAATTGGTCGGCGTCTTTTCGGACGGTGATCTACGCCGCGCCGTTGAGCGTGGCGTGGACCTCAATGCCGCACAAATGAAAGAGGTGATGACGGTGGGCGGGACAACTGTTCGCGCGGGCGCACTTGCCGCGGAAGCGGTTCGCATCATGCAAGACACTCGGATCAATGCCATTGTCGTGATGGCCGATCAACGACCCATCGGGGTTCTCAATATGCAGGATTTACTGCAAGCAGGTGTCGTGTGAGCGCCCAGACAATCCGCTTGATGGCCTTTGATGTGGATGGAATCTTTACCGATGGGCGACTGTATTACGGTCCAGAGGGAGATTTTTTGAAAGCGTTCCACACACAAGATGGGCTCGGCTTAAAGTTGCTCCAGGCCGCGGGATTACAGGTGGCAATTATTACTGGACGGTTATCGTCGATGGTTGAGCGCCGTTTTGCGGAACTTGGCGTGCCACATGTCATCACCGGGCGTGATGATAAGCGAGAAGCCCTTCAAGAGCTTGCCGAGCGGCTCGGACTCGAACTCAAAGACTGTGGCTATATGGGCGATGACCTTCCAGATCTGGCCGCTGGGCAAGCGGTTGGATTCTTCGCGTCAGTCCCAAACGCGGTCCCGGCGGTGATCGATGCTGCACAGTTTGTCAGTTCGCGACCTGGTGGCCATGGTGCCGTGCGAGAAACCTGCCGATTTTTACTCGAGGCCCGGGGACAGGACGAGGCGGCGGTCTACAGGAGCTTCGCGTAATGGGTGTCTCACGGCTTGGGATTGCGTCTCTGGCGATTCTGAGTCTCGTGCTCGGCCTAAACCTCTCGCCTCGCGCCACCTCACTTCCGCCAGATCTACAAGCCATTACCGCCCAGCGTCCGGATGCCTTTATGGAAGAGGTGCGGCAGCGCCACTATGGGCCCGATGGACACCTGGTGCGGACATTAACCGCAGCCTCCATGATTGATTTTGGGGAACGTGCGGAAGCGCGACTCACTGACCCAAATGTCTGGATTGATCGTGGGGCCCAACAATGGACCGTTGCCAGCGCGGTTGGTCAATTATCGACCGATCGCACACAACTGCGTCTCGAGGGTGACGTCATTGCCCGCAGATCTGCGCCAGGCCAAGTGCCCTGGGAAATCACAGGAGAGACTCTCGTGTGGGACCAAACCCAGGATCACATTCGATCCGTTGGCCCTGTTGTCCTAACGCAAGGAGACACGGTCAGTCGCGGCGACCAATTGGTGATGGATCTCAGCTCAAATGCATTTACGCTTGGAGAAAAGGTAACAACACGATGGCCCAGCTCGCTCGCACAGTAATTGGTTGTCTGCTGGCAACACAGGTTTGGGCGCTTCCTGACGACCGTCAGCAAGCGATCGAGATCAATGCAGACGAAGCAGTGATCAACGAACAAGCCAATGCAGCCACCTACCGGGGGTCCGTTGATGTCCGACAAGGCTCCTTTGTGCTCACCGCGGACCGACTCGATCTGGCGCTCGACAGCACCGGCGCTGTTAGCCGGATGGAGGCGGCGGGAACACCTGCAACCTTCCAGTCAAAGCGTCGAGCCACAGACACTGAACCAGTCCGTGGACAGGCGAATACGCTCCGCTACACCTTATCAACAGCAACCGTGCAACTCCTGGGCGCCGCTAAAATTACGCTGGATGGGTCGACCTTTGAAGGGCCAGAAATCCGCTACCACACGGAGACCGGAGAAATCACCGGGTCAGGAACGCGCGAGCGGCGCGTACAAATGATTTTCGCACCACCCTCTGGCAAGCCATGACGCGACTCAGCGCACATCATCTGGCGAAGAGCTATCGAGGACGCACAGTCGTCGTCGATCTCAGCTTGCATGTTGATGCAGGCGAGATTGTCGGCCTGTTAGGCCCGAATGGCGCCGGAAAAACGACAAGTTTCTACATGATCGTCGGGCTTGTCGCTGCAGATGCGGGCCAGATTCGGTTGGGAACGGCAGACCTCAGTCTCGCGCCAATGCATGCGCGCGCTCGAGCGGGTCTTGGTTACCTACCACAAGAGGCATCCGTGTTCCGGAAGCTGTCAGTGCGCGACAACCTGATGGCCATTTTGGAATTGCGTCACGATCTCAATCGCGACGAACGACAACGCGAGTGCGAACGCTTATTGGATGAATTTGGTCTGGGACATCTCTCTAACACATTGGGAATGGCCTTATCTGGTGGCGAACGTCGCCGCGTTGAGATCGCCCGCGCACTCTGCTCAAACCCAAAGTTTATGTTGCTTGACGAGCCTTTTGCGGGCGTAGACCCGATTTCTGTCCATGAGATTCAAGACATCATCCGTGACCTCGCTCAACGCGGCATCGGCGTGTTGATTACCGATCACAATGTGCGAGAAACCTTGGGAATTTGCCAACGGGGATATATCGTCAACCAAGGCCGCGTGCTTGCTGAAGGCAGTCCCGCTAGCTTACTGGTGAATCCAGACGTCCGCGCCACCTACTTGGGTGAACAATTTACGATGACATTGCCCTCATGAAACAAAGTTTACAGCTGCGCATTGGTCAAAGTCTGACCATGACCCCGCAACTACAGCAGGCCATAAAGCTGCTGCAGATGTCGACGCTGGATCTTCATGAAGAAATTGAACGCACCCTTGAAGAAAACCCACTCCTGGAGCGGGAAGAAGAACTTGAACACTATGCTGAGCCAGAGGTGACAGAAACGGTCAACGACATGGATTTTGATGCCATTGAGGTTGCCGTTGAGACCCAATGGTCCGACACCGACCATCTAGACAGCGTGCGACCCATCACGCGCACGGCATCCGATGAAGAAATGGAAAGTTTTGAAAGTCGGACAGCAGTCACCACGTCCTTGGCCGACCATTTGCTGTGGCAGCTGAATTTGATGCCGCTGACTGAGCGCGATCAACTGATCGCGGTCGTCTTAGTCGACTCACTGAATGATGATGGCTTTCTTGAAGCACCGCTGGAGGAAATTCGGGAGTCGCTCATCGATGATCTCCCAGACATTGAGGATGATGAAATCCTTTGCGTCTTGCATCAGATTCAGCGTTTGGATCCTGTCGGCGTTGCGTGTTGGACGCTCCAAGAGACACTGCTGATTCAGCTCGAACAAATCCGCCAGTTAGGTGGTGAGGTGACGCTCGCCCACACCATCATTCGCGATCACATTGATATTCTAGGAAAGCGCGATCGGGTCGGCCTCAAACGCCTCCTGAAATGTGACGATGAAACGCTGGACACGGCGCTTGCGCTGATCCGCTCGCTCGATCCTAAACCAGGGTCACACATTGGCTCGGATGATTCCGAATATGTCATTCCAGATCTCATCGTCCGGCGAACCGAAGAGGGCTGGATGGTTGAATTAAACCCAGAGGCAATGCCACGCGTCTCTATTAATGATGCCTATGCCAATCTGGTCCGTAGCGGCGACCAATCAGAGACCGGACAATATTTAAAAACACAACTGCAAGAGGCTCGGTGGTTTGTCAAAAGCCTGCGGAGTCGCGCAGAAACCTTGTTAAAAGTCGGCACCTGTATCGTCGAAGCACAAACTGGATTTTTTGAACTTGGGCCGCTGGCCATGAAGCCAATGATCCTCGCCGACATTGCCAAGAAGGTCGAGATGCATGAATCCACGATCTCTCGGGTGACCACGCAAAAATACATGCACACGCCACGCGGAACATTGGAGCTGAAGTATTTCTTCTCCAGCCACGTCGGGACCGACGATGGCGGCGAAGCCTCATCAACCGCAATCAAAGCGCATCTTGAAGCACTGATCGGAGCAGAAGATCCAAGAAAACCGCTGTCAGATGCCAAGCTGTCTGCGCTGCTTGCGGAGCGCGGCTTTCAGGTGGCGCGCCGGACTGTCGCTAAGTATCGAGAAATGCTGGGAATCAGCGGCTCAAGCGAGCGAAAACAGCTCGTGTAGGCTTCCGGTCAGCGGGCAAAAAGCGCATAGTTGGGCTCTGGGGACAGCCCCCAAATGCAACCAGAACAAGGAGTAATGGGTATGCAAATCAGCATCAGTGGACACCAACTGGATGTCACCGACGCGCTCAAGAGCTACGTGCATGAGAAGTTAGACCGGATCGAGCGCCACGCGGAGCACATCACCAAAGCTGAGATCATTCTCACCGTCGAAAAACAACGCCAAATTGCAGAAGGGAATGTGCATGTTGCGGGCGCCGATGTCCATGCGCGCTCAGAACATGAAGATATGTACGCCGCCATTGACGCGCTCGCCGATAAGCTCGACCGGCAACTTGTCAAACACCGAGAAAAAGTCATCGCACGGATGCACGGCAACTGATCTCAACCTACACTACGCGGGGCGAATAACGCCCCGTTGACACACACAGATAGACGACCTATGCAACTAATCGACATTATCACGCCGGCGCGCGTTGCAACCAATCTAGACGGTGGCAGTAAAAAACGTGTGCTTGAATTGGCGTCAGAGTTCATTGCCAGTGAGAGCGGCCTCGATGCCTCCATGGTGTATCAAGGACTCATCGAACGAGAGCGACTGGGCTCCACAGGCATTGGCTATGGGGTCGCCATCCCACACTGCCGGCTCACCGAGATGGCCCAAACGGATGCAAAGGGATATCTGATGCAATTGCGGCAGGGGATCGACTTTGACGCCATTGATCAGCAACCCGTTGAACTGCTCTTCATCCTGTTGGTACCACAAACCACAAACCAACTTCACCTGAACTTGCTAGCCCATCTTGCCGACTGCTTTTCTGATGACCAATTTCGCCATCAACTGCAACTCGCCACCACCGCTGATGAATTGTTTGAGACTGCCCACACCATGTTTTCAAAAGAGCGTGACTAGTGCGTGTCGTGGTGGTCACAGGTCGTTCCGGAGCGGGTAAATCGTCCGCGCTCGGGACCTTAGAGGACTTGAACTACTACTGTATCGATAATCTGCCCATGGCTCTCCTTTCAGAAACCGTCGACACAGTGTCACGGTTAACGGTCGGTCGAGGATTGGCCGTCTCAATCGATATCCGCACGCTTGGGCAACTGACTGACATGCCGACCATGATGTCGGCGCTAAAACAGCAGTCGGACGATGTGCAGGTGGTCTATATCGATGCACATGATGATGTGCTCGTTCGCCGTTATACCGAGACTCGACGGCGTCACCCCCTGTCCTCTGGCGCTGACCGCGCGCATCTCTCGGCAGCCTTGATGGAAGAACGGCAGCGACTCGCCCCGATCGCCTCCCTGGCAACAGTGACGATTGATTCCTCGCAGTTGTCGATTCATGCCTTGCGCGAGACGATGCGACGGCACTTGGGGAGCTCTTCAACAACAGAGGTCTTTGTCAAAATCGAATCGTTTGGGTTCAAACACGGGATTCCACTGGACGTAGACACCATTTTTGATGCGCGAGCACTGCCAAATCCGCATTGGGAACCCGCACTGCGACCGTTGACGGGACAGGATGCCGCGATTGCCGAGTATTTACAGACGTTTGAGACGACCCAGCATTTACTCACCGAAATTGTGGACCACATCCGCTATTGGCTCCCGCATCACGCTCGGGCAGGTCGACAATATTTTACCGTCGGGATCGGTTGCACCGGTGGCCGTCATCGTAGCGTGTACCTGGCAGAGCAGGTTGGCAAGGCACTGGCTGCGCTGCCGGCCAGCTGCGATGTGGTTCATCGAGAGTTGGCGCGCACCAAGGATGTGACGCCATGAGCCAGCATCCTGTCACTATCCGCAATGTCCTCGGATTGCATGCCCGAGCAGCGAACCTGCTCGCCAGAGAAGCCGCTTCCTTTGAGAGTGAGGTCCAGCTTGAAGATCCAGTCAGCGGACGGCGTGTGGATGCGAAAAGCATTATGCAACTGTTGATGCTTGCGGCAGGACAAGGCAGCGCTTTAATCCTGCACCTCGAGGGGTCAGATGCTGAGGTCGCAGCGGCGGTGCTTGTCCCACTGATTGACTCCGGATTTGGAGAGCCCTGCTGATGAGTGATCTTCTCAGCGATCTCGAACCCGAATCCACCCAGGTCAATCTTGAGCGACTCAATCTCGCGCTCTCCCAAGGCGCGCTGGCCCGTGCCCGACAACTCATCAACGACGACCTCGCGGCCCCTGACATCGCCCATCTGTTGTCTTCGGTCCCACCCCGCCAACGGACCATTCTCTGGAACCTTGTTGAAGCAGAGAGTGCGGCGGATGTCCTGGCCTATCTCGGGGAAGAAGAACGGGCAGACATTGTGGCCCGACTCGAGCCAGAAGAGCTGGCTGAACTGATCGAAAGCTTTGAGTTCGACGACAAAGTCGACTTACTGCAAGAACTCCCTGAAACCGTCATCAACGAAGTGTTGTTGTCGATGGATGCGCAGGATCGTCAACGGGTCGAAGCGGTCTTGTCGTACAACGAAGACTCTGCCGGTGGTTTGATGAACACCGACATTGTGACCGTACGACCGGACATTACTGTTGATGTCGTCCTACGCTACATCCGTCGGTATCGCGAGCTTCCGGCCATGACCGACACGCTGTGGGTGGTCAATCGCCGTGATGAATATGTCGGCGCCGTTGCCTTGACGCAAATTTTGATCGCCGATCCAAACACCACCGTCCGTGAAATCATGGATACCGAGGTGGAACCGTTAAGTCTGAACACGCCCTCAGACGAAGTCGCCCGCCGATTCGAGCGATTAGATCTGGTCAGTGCGCCGGTGGTTGCAGACTCTGGCCAGTTATTAGGCCGGATCACGATTGACGACGTGGTTGACGTGATTCGGGCGTCAGCCGACCACTCCTTGATGAGTCAGGCCGGTTTGGATGAAGACGAAGATATTTTTGCCCCCTTGGTCAAAACTGTCCGCCGCCGTTCAATCTGGCTCGGCATCAATCTTTTGACCGCCTTTTTGGCCTCTGCCGTCATTGGACTTTTTGAGGCGACCCTCGAACAGGTCGTTGCCCTTGCCATCCTCATGCCAGTGGTCGCATCGATGGGCGGAATCGCAGGAACTCAAGCCTTGACCATCGTGATTCGGGGGATGGCCATGGGTCGGGTGGGGTCTGCGAATATTCGGTCCTTATTGAGTCGCGAGGTGATCATCGGCGTCGCCAATGGCCTGTTATGGTCTGTCGTGGTCGGTGCCGCCGCATTTCTCTGGTTTGATGACCTCACACTCGGTTATGTCATTGCGATTGCCATGGTCGCGAACTTAGCGGTCGCAGCACTCGCAGGCACACTGTTGCCTGGTTATCTTAAATCTGTGCAGATTGACCCCGCACTCGCAGGGGGCGTCGTACTGACCACCATTACCGATGTGGTTGGTTTTTTCTGTTTTCTTGGAATCGCGACGGTGATGTACGCTTAAGCGGATTCACCCGCCACCATCATGCGATCAAACAAGAGCGAGCCGCTCGCCAAGCTTTTCCGAGTATCCACATCAGATCCGACCGCCACCAAATGGTGTTGGAACAACTGATCCAAGTGCCCTGCGACCGTCACTTCGTGCACCGGATACTGAATCTCGCCGCCTTCTACCCAAAACCCGGATGCACCCCGCGAGTAATCGCCGGTCACCAGATTTACGCCCTGGCCCATCAGGTCAGTGACAATCAACCCTCGCTCCATCTGACGCACTAATGCGGGCCAATCAGTCTCTCCGGAGAATCGAACATTTCGGACGCCGCCAGCATTATGGGTGGACTGCATCCCCAGTCGATGCGCTGAATACAGGGATAAGACATACTGCACCAGCCGCCCGTCTTCGATGAATGTCTGTTGACGGGTGGGCAGACCATCGCCGTCATAGGCCGACGAGCCAATCGCGCCGAGCAAAAGGGGGTCTTCAGCAATCGTGACCCACGACGGCATCACCTGAGTGCCAAGACGATCCACCAGATAACTGGCCTTTCGATACAGCGCATTGCCACCGATCGCGCTGAACAGATGACTAAGCAGACCTGACGCCACATCGGCCGTAAATAACACGGGCACCTCGCCAGTTTGGCACTGACGCGCATGCAAACGATCCAAGGTTTTGCGCGCCGCGTCGCGGCCGATCTCTTCCGCATCCACCAATAGCGCCGGATTCCGATCATGCGTGTACGCATAATGCCGCTCCCGACTGTCTCCGTCTTCCGCGATCAACACACAGGAGAGACCGTGGAGACTTGAGCTTTGACCGACAAGC
The DNA here is from genome assembly GCA_009922705.1 of Gammaproteobacteria bacterium. GTDB lineage: Bacteria > Pseudomonadota > Gammaproteobacteria > Pseudomonadales > Litorivicinaceae > HIMB30. The sequence goes on along the minus strand of RFUY01000023.1, from coordinate 7,597 downwards.
AAACCTTCACTAGTGCCGTGCACAGAAACACCCCGGGTTGACGACACCGACGCACCTTCAGAGTTGGTCAAGCGAGCATCGACGGCAAGGCCAGCCGCTTCTGCAGAAATCGCTAACGCCAAGGCTTGGTCCGGTGTCAACGCCCACGGATGATCTAACGCAAGATCAGGCACCGTCCGAATCATTTGATCGGGACTGGCGAGTATCGCTGCCGGATCAGGGGCGGTGACGCGCGCCATCGCTAAAGCCGCTTCAACGCTCCGAGTCAGCGCATCCTCACTCAAATCAGTGGTGGTCGCAGAGCCACGCGCCTGTCCGACAAACACGGTCACCGAGACCGACTGATCTCGCGTCAATTCGAGTTTCTCAACCTGTCCCATCCGCGCCTGCACATCCAGTCCCAACTGGCTGCTGGCAGCCACTTCGCAGGCCTCTGCACCCTGGCGTTTAGCTGTCGACAAAATCCACTCAACCCGCTCTGAAAGACGGCTTTTCTCCAATTCTGGGTTAAACTCGGCCACCATGACGAACGAACTCTCCTTACAACAGACTGAAAGCGCTTTTGGAGACTCCGAAAGTCCCTCCAAAAGTGCGCGAAAACGCGATATGCATGCAGTGCAAGCCTTGGGCGCACAGTTGGTGGCCCTGCCTGACGGACAATTCAAACGGCTTCAACTGGACTCTGACGCCTTGCGCGAGGCCTTGGAGGCGTATCGCAAACTGCCTCCAAAAAATCACGAAGCGAGGCGACGCCAATTGCAATTTATTGGCAAAGTCATGCGAGGTGTCGAGACGGCCCCGATTGCCCAACAGCTCGACGCCTTTTTGCATGGCAGCGCGGAGCAGAAGCGCGTTCTGCACCAGGCTGAACACTGGCGCGAACGCTTTCTGACCGACCCAAAATCGGTCGCCGCATTCTTGGACACGGTGCAAACCGACGCGCAAATCCTCAATCAGCATGTACGAGCGGCCCTGAAAGCCCGTGAACGCGGAACCGATCGCGGCGAAGCACGTGCACTGTTCCGGATTCTGGTCGACGCGTTGTCGCATTAAGCCGTGCCACCCACCGTCAACCGATCAATTTTCAGGCTCGGTTGGCCCACACCGACCGGCACGCTCTGCCCATTTTTTCCGCACACACCGATCCCTGTGTCTAATGCGACATCGGCCCCAATCATCGAAATCGCCTGCATCACTTTTGGTCCATGCCCAATTAACGTGGCCCCTTTGATCGGAGCCGTCACCTGACCATCTTCGATCAAGTACGCCTCACTCGCCGCAAACACAAACTGTCCCGAGGTGATGTCGACTTGGCCACCGCCAAAATTTACGGCCAGGACGCCTTTCTTGACCGAGCGGATCATCGCCTCACGATCCGCCTCCCCAGCCTCCATAAAGGTATTGGTCATCCGCGGCATGGGAAGATGTGCATAGGATTCCCGTCGACCATTGCCAGTCGGGGCGACCCCCATCAGGCGCGCATTGAGCTTATCTTGCATGTAGCCCACCAAGATTCCGTCTTCGATGAGCACATTGCGCTGACTGGGCACCCCTTCGTCATCCACATTTAAAGAGCCACGCCGATCCACAAGAGTCCCATCGTCGACCACAGTCACGCCAGGCGCAGCGACACGCGTCCCCAGTTTCCCACTGTAGAACGACGATTTGCGATTAAAGTCACCTTCCAACCCGTGCCCCACTGCTTCATGTAACAGCACGCCAGGCCAGCCAGACCCTAACACCACTGGGAACTCGCCAGCCGGTGCATCCACGGCCTCTAAATTAATCACTGCTTGGCTAACCGCTTGCCCGACAAGCTGTTCGATATGCTCGGGGGTTAGCAAGGTGGCAAGATCGTATCGCCCGCCCAATCCGGAACTACCCCGCTCACGACGGCCTTTCGCTTCCGCCAAGACAGTCAAGCTCAAACGCACCAATGGCCGAACATCGGCCGCCAACGTTCCATCTGTCGCAGCCACCAAAATCTCGCGGTAACTGATCGTCAGACTCGCTTGTACTTCAGTGACGCGGGGATCAGCGGCCCGCGCTGCGGCATCGAGGCTTTTGAGAAACTCAATCTTGAACTGAGAGGCCCGTTCTAAGATGGGATTAATGGGCTGATAGAGCCGGGGCGCACTGGTCTCTTGAAGCGCAGCGACCTGGCCTTGACCACTGTCTTTTTGGATTCTCACAGCCGCATCGATCGCCTCGATGATTCTCGGTACCGAAACCTCACTGCTGTACGCAAACCCTTGCCGATCGCCAGCAACAGCGCGCACTCCCACACCAGTATCTTGGTGAAAACTGGCATCCTTCACTTCACCATCTTCGAGCGACCAAGTTTCGGCTTCAGAGCGTTCGAAAAATAAATCGCCATAATCCACGGATCCAATTGAAAGTCGTCCGACGAGACCCTGTAACCGGTCAAGATCAAGCCCACCTGGCGTCAAAATTGACGCGTTAAGGGTCGCGATTGGGCTGAGCATTCGGAGTCTCCTTCGGTTTTGTAAACGGCGGTATGAGCGTTATCTTGGGGTCTGAAAAAGCGCCTTCAATCGAATATTCCGTTTTACCCACCTGAATAATCTTGGTCCCGAAGGCTTTTTCCACGAAATAAATCGCACCACCAATCTGCGGCGCACCCAACAGTACACTGGCAAGCGGCAAGTTTCCGGTCAGCGGAATGTCCACGGACAGACGCTGCTGGAGTGTTTTCGTCGCAAGGTTCGCATCGCCCGTGAGCCGAAAACTGGAGGCTGGCCCCTGCATTTCGAGAGCGGGACTTAACCGCAATAGGCCGTCACCCAGCGTGGCTTGTGCTTTCACGACATCAAAGGCAACGCCAGGCTTCACAAGATCCAAAAAGTCGAGCCGCAATCGCCGTGTCAAGGTTTCAATATTGAGGATCCCGAACAACCGTAAGACCTCAGCCGTGTTCCCAAGCTCCAGAAATCGACCGTCCTCAAGCGTGAGCAGAATCTCGCCTTCCGCGGTCAGCGGCGAAAATACCAGCGGTGAGCCCGTCCACTGCGCCGAGACTGTCAACTGACCTCGCTTGGCTTCAAGCAGCGGTTGCTTCGCATTCACCCGCAAGAAATTACCGAGATCAGGGCCTTGCGCACGTAAGATGAGCGCTGAACGCACCTCCGCCTCACCCAGATCCCACGCCAGCTCTCCCGTGAACAATTGCCCTTCGCGCACAAAGCTTAAGTTGTTCACATCCAGCCGTTCAGGACCAGGTCGAAGGTCTAGGTAGACGCGTTCATAGCGTTGTTCCCCTCGATCCAAGCGCTCGATCGCCACTGCCATCGGGGGCAAAGCACCCGGATCAAAATCCACCAACGGATCTGCACCAGGTGGATCTAAAAACGCCCCCCCCGGAGGCAACTGAATCGCGTCTAAACGGATACTCACCGGATCTTGCCCGGCCCGGGAAATTGTTCCCTGAAGATCTGCTCCCATCAGCGACACCGTGACTGAACGTGGGGTGCGCTCCAACTGAATACGCTCCACCGCAAGCGGCGTCTCGCCAAGCCATGCCCGCTCAGTCGATATCGCTATCGAAAGATTAGTGACGTCTCCAGTTTGACCATTGAGCCCAGCCCAACCGATCAGATCGATCTCTGACGCCTCCACTTGAAATACGGCAGGATCCGCGGACAACTCGCCAGAAAACCGGACCTGATCAAAAATATCACCGGTCACAGTCATCACCGGACCGCGTCGAATCAGCTCAATTTGAATCGGCTGCGTGGACTGCTCGCTCTGGGTCGCCAGCGGGCTTGGCAACGTACTGAGCACCCCTTCTCCCGAGGTGTTGGCGTTAATCTGTAAGGTCTCACCACTCGAGCTGACTTCGACCCGCCATGGACTTGCACCCGACAGCCGCTCCACTGGTACAGACAATCCAGCCAAGGCGACCGCATCAGTCGCTGAAAAGACCCCGGTTAATTCCCCGGTGAACGTCTGATCCGTCGCGCGCAAAGCGACGGTGACTGGTGTCTCTAGAAGACGGGCCTGGAGAGACTGCGCCGTGAGTCCTTGTCCAAACTCAAACACAGCGTCACCACGGATCTCGGTCAGCACATGTGACCAACCAGCAAATGCGACACGGGCATTGTCAGAGGCGATCGTAATTTGCCCCTGCGGCGCTTTCCCAAGCGGGATGCGCAAACTCACATCACCAGAGAGGTCCCCGGAGAGCAACACTGTTTGACCCAAGGCAGCGGGCTTGACCCCTGCCGATTGCAGCACCGTCTGGACCGCCTCTGACGAGCCGCGCAGCCGGCCCTCCACATGAATCACCTGCCCATCGAGACGGTCCTGCCGAGCAGTCACCTCAGTGACCGCGAGCGGACCAAATTGAGGCTGCGCCAATGAGACCGTCGCACGCTGATTCGCCCAGCGTACGAGGCCTTGCGTCCCCACAAAGGCAGGCCATTCCGCCAGCGGCTGAAAGGCGATACGGGTCAATGGAAAGGCCATGACCAACTCACGACGATTGATTGGATCTGTTGGCCCTAAGGGGCCTGCATAGTGAATACGCGCACCCCGGACCTCTGCCTCTTGAATCGTCTTCAGCAAAAAGTCCCGAACCTCAGAGGCAAGCGCTGTTGGCAGGAGTCCCGGCATCGCTTGCACACGAGCGTCGGCGGTAAGTTCTAATTGCAGCCCCTGTTGTGATTCACGCGGAAGATCGAGTAGCAACTCGCCTCGCACATCCTGATCAGGCCCTTTCACGCGAAGATCACGGCCGATGATCGTCAAGCCCTTCTCACCACGCGCCCACACCAGACGTCCAGAGACCGCATGCGCTGACCAGTCTGCCGGAAAAATCTCTGGCAGCCCGAAGGTCGCAGTCGCCCCCGTGAAGGCAAACCAGCCAGTTTGCCCTTCGGCATAGAGGGTACCGCGCACCGGCCCTAACGTCGGAATACCACGGCCCGCTGAAATCGAGGCGGTCTCAACCTCTGAGGTCAAGGCAAGCCCCTGCTGCGCTGACCAATGCGCAGTGATGGCGCGCAACTGCACCTGAGGTTGATTCACGGCAAACACGCGAGACAAGACTGTCTCTGGCAACCACCGGTCCACCCAAGGTCGTGTTGCGACCGTGTCCACATCAGCCCGATCCAGCGTGAGCGCAAACTGACCATCAACCCATTGACCACTCAATGGGCCCATGACCTGAACACCCGGGAGGGCCGCCTCAAATTGATCTGCAACCCAAGCCCAGCGGGTTGGCGATTCCGCCTGTACCGTGGCCGTAAAGCCCACAGAAAGCCCCAAGTCCTCAAGATCGGTGATCTGCGTTGACACGGTCCCAGTCACAGGCGCCTGACCAGCGATCACCACCGTCCCGCGTGTTTGCACGCCAAGCAGAAGTTCGCTGTCCTCTGTGATGCGCACCGGAACCCGCGCATCATCAATCGCCCAATAGATCATTTGCGGTGCTTCAGGCGTCGTTGCAAACCGCCAATCCAGCCGTACCGGGAGCGTCTGTGACTCAGTTTCCAAGCGCGCTCGCGCCAAAATCCCCTGGCCTGGGACCAAGTTCAGATCCACACGTGCGAGCGTCCAGCCATCTGCGATGACCGTAAAGTCATCCACAGACGCATTGCCAATTCGGGTGCTGGCGGCTTGCAACGTCGCCAGGGTCGTGGCGGCAACGTGCCACGGATCGGTCGTCACCACGGTGGAGTCACCCAGCCATACCGCGGATCCTTCATCCACCGCTAAGGATGCGATCACCGGAGCGCCACGCCGAATACTTTCCCAAAGATCCAAAATCACTTGCAGTCGCCGGAGCTCGAGTCGCACCGTGGGCTGTTCAATCACGACATCCAACGCTTCGACATACGGACCGCGGATCGAGAGCCGGACGCCCACCTCCGAGAGCTGAACCGGAATCGCCAATTGTCTGGAGACAATCTGCTCAATCTCGCCACGCCAATGATTTAACGCCGGCAAGGCTGCAAACAGCAGACCTTGAACCACGGCCAGTACCACGAGCAGACCCGTCAACAAGACGCCTGCACGACGGATCATGCGAGGACCACCTCGAATTGATCCTGCCGAAATGTCGGATCGACCTGAATCCGAATGGGACGATGAATGAAGGCCTCGAGATCCGCCAAGGCATCGGATTCTTCATCGATGAGTCGATCCACCACATCTGGACTCGCGAGCACGGTGGTTTGTGCCGCAGAATACGCGCGCGCTTCCCGCAAAATCGCACGGAAGATGGCATAACAGACGGTCTCGGCTGTTTTCACTTTCCCCGTGCCTTGACAGACCCGACAGTCTTCTTGCAATTGATCCGCCAAACGCTCCCGAGAGCGCTTCCGTGTCGCGACCACCAAGCCCATCTCATTAAAATCAGACAGCCGCGTCTTCACTGGATCGTCGGCCAGGGCTCGCTCCAGGGTACGCAACACGGTCCGCTGATGCTCGGGATCGATCATGTCGATAAAGTCGATGACAATGATCCCGCCTAAATTTCTGAGCCGTAACTGACGCCCAATTGCGACCGCAGCCTCTAAATTGGTTTTAAACACAGTCTGTTCTAACGTGTGGGCCCCAACATAGCGGCCAGTATTCACGTCAATCGTGGTCATGGCCTCGGTTTGGTCGATCACCAGGTAACCGCCAGACTTCAATTCCACCATGCGGCCGAGCGCGCGCTCGATTTCATCTTCAACCTGATAGAGATCGAATAACGGACGATCCCCGGTGTAGTGCTGGATAACAGACCCGACATCCGGCATATACCGCGTCGCAAACTCCACTAACTGCTGAAACGTCTCTTGGGAATCCACCCATAAGCGCTCTGTCTCTGGCCGAATCACATCCCGCAGGACGCGGCGCGGCAACTGGAGGTCGGCAAACAGCAAACAAGGGGCGGATGCCGTTTTCTGCTTTTCAATGATTTCAGTCCAGACCCGGTGGAGGTACTGCAAATCCGATTCAAAGTCCGCAAGTGTATGGCCATCACCCGCCGTTCGAACAATGAGTCCGTAGGACACACCCAGTCGTTGCCTTGCCTCTTCTGCGAGCGCCTTCAGCTGGTCACGGGTGGCCTCATCTTCAATGCGCTGAGAGATCCCAATGTGGCTGACCAAGGGCATCAAGACGACATGCCGCGCAGGCAAGGAGATCTCAGCAGTCAGGCGCGCACCTTTCGTCCCGACAGGGTCTTTAATCACCTGTACCAAGAGAATTTGGCCTTCATGGACTAACTTCGCGATGGGCTCATCACGTAACGCCTCATCCGTCACCACATCCTTCGCATGCAGAAACGCAGACCGTTCTAGACCGACATCGACAAAGCAGGCTTGCATCCCCGGCAGTACCCGAATCACGCGTCCCAAGTACACATTTCCGACCAAGCCGCGATGAGAGGCACGCTCGATCACGATTTCCTGAACCATTCCCTGCTCGACCACAGCTGCCCGTGTCTCGAGTGGAGTCACATTTAATAAAATCTCATGCCGCATCGTGGAGCAAAGCCTCTGTTTCCACTAAGGGTAACCCAACCACGTTGGTATAGGAGCCGTTAATCGCAGTCACAAACCGCGCAGCCAATCCCTGAATCCCATAG
>RFUY01000220.1 GCA_009922705.1 Gammaproteobacteria bacterium | reverse complement strand
TGACATAGTTTGTGAAATGAGAATTGGAGAATAGAAATGGCACTGTCAAAGGACGATATCCTGAACGCGATTGCCGAGATGAGCGTCATGGACGTTGTGGAGCTGGTCTCTGCAATGGAAGAGAAGTTCGGCGTGACTGCCGCGGCTGCGGTTGCAGCTGCACCTGTTGCAGTGGGTGGTGGTGAAGCTGCTGCTGCTGTCGAAGAGCAAACAGAATTCAACGTAGTTCTGACTGCTGCAGGCGAGAAGAAAGTGAACGTGATTAAAGTCGTTCGCGCGGTGACAGGCCTTGGCCTGAAAGAAGCGAAAGACCTCGTTGACGGTGCGCCTGGCACAGTCAAGGAAGGTGCTTCTAAAGCCGAAGCTGAAGACATCAAGAAGCAACTTGAAGAAGCTGGCGCAACTGTCGAGCTCAAGTGATGTCGGTGATCCGTGGCAACGCGGATCAGCAAACTGGCTGGTGGTCTTAACCACCGGCCTTTTTGCGCTTTAAACGGAGAGGTTTCCGGAGAAGCGATTGCTTGTCCGGAACCCTTTCGAGGGAACGGTCTACAGGGCATTCACGGTGGATGCTCTTTCACAGGTTGAGGAAGGCACATGGCTTACTCGTACACAGAGAAAAAGCGTATTCGGAAAGACTTCGGAACACTGCCATCAGTGATGGAAGTGCCGCAGTTATTGGCCATTCAATTGGACTCCTATCGCGAGTTTTTGCAAGGGGGTGAGGTTGCTGAGAGCGCTGTACCCACAGGCTTGCATGCCGCGTTCCAATCGGTATTTCCGATCCAATCGTTCTCTGGGAATGCAGAACTGCAATATGTGAGCTATCGCCTTGGCGAGCCTGCGTTCGACGTCAAAGAGTGCATCCTCCGTGGCGATACCTATGCGGCTCCATTGCGCGTCCGTGTCCGTTTGGTGTTGTTCGAAAAAGAGGGACAAAACAAATCGGTCAAGGACATTAAGGAAGAAGAAGTCTACATGGGCGAAATCCCGCTCATGACTGAGAACGGAACCTTCGTGATCAATGGCACGGAGCGTGTCATTGTGTCGCAGTTGCACCGGTCGCCCGGGGTGTTTTTCGAGCACGATAAGGGCAAGACACACAGCTCAGGCAAGTTGCTGTATTCAGCGCGGATCATTCCTTACCGTGGCTCATGGTTAGATTTTGAGTTTGATCCCAAGGATCAGGTGTTTGTCCGTATTGACCGTCGTCGGAAGTTGCCTGCGTCGATTTTGCTGCGTGCACTCGAGATGGGTGACGAAGAGATTCTTGATGAGTTCTTTGAGAAGACCAGCTTCTCATTCAAGAAGATGGACATCTTCATGGAGTTGGTCGCTGATCGCCTGCGTGGAGAAACCTTGAGCTTTGATTTGCTCGACGAGAAAGGCAAAGTCATTGTTGAGGCTGGTAAGCGGATCACGGCGCGTCATGTGCGTCAGCTGGAAAATTCTGGGCTCAAACAACTGAAGGTCAGTGATGATTACTTGGTTGGTAAAGTGCTCGCGAAGGACGTGGTCAATACGGCCACTGGCGAGATCCTTGCCCGCTGTAATCAGCCAATTAGCGATGATTTGCTCGAGGCCATTCGTGGGGCCAGGATTAAGACGCTTGAGACCATCTATACCAACGACCTCGATCGTGGTGCCTACATGGCCGACACGCTGGCGGCTGATGCAACCAGCAACCGAATGGAAGCCTTGGTCGAAATTTACCGGATGATGCGTCCTGGAGAGCCACCGACCAAAGAAAGTGCCGAGAATTTATTCGAAGGGTTGTTCTTCTCAGAAGAGCGCTATGATCTTTCTGCGGTCGGGCGCATGAAGTTTAACCGCCGCGTCGGTACGAATAAGAAGGACGGTGGCGAGCTCGAAACGGGTCCGGGGATTCTGTCTAAAGATGACATTCTGGCCGTGATGAAGACTTTGATCGACATTCGCAATGGCTATGGC
>RFUY01000219.1 GCA_009922705.1 Gammaproteobacteria bacterium | reverse complement strand
GGAAGGCCCTGGCCACGTGCCGATGGACCAGATCGAGTTCAACGTGAAAAAGCAGATGGAGGAGTGCAACGAGGCACCCTTCTATGTGCTCGGCCCCCTGGTGACCGACATTGCTCCCGGTTACGACCACATCACCTCCGCCATCGGCGCTGCGATGGCCGGTTGGCATGGCACAGCCATGCTCTGCTACGTGACCCCGAAGGAGCACCTGGGTCTGCCGAATGCAGAAGATGTGCGCGAGGGCCTGATCGCTTACAAGATCGCCGCCCATGCTGCCGACATCGCTCGTCACCGTCCTGGTGCCCGCGATCGCGACGATGAACTGAGCCGCGCCCGCTACGCCTTCGACTGGAACAAGCAGTTCGAGTTGAGCCTCGATCCCGAGCGGGCCCGCGAGTATCACGACGAAACCCTGCCGGCCGATATCTACAAGCAGGCTGAGTTCTGCTCGATGTGCGGACCCAAGCACTGCCCGATGCAGACCAAGATCACCGAGGAAGATCTGGTGGGTCTGGAGAAAGTGCTCGAAGAGCAGAAAGCTGGTCAGGCTGCGGCGGTCTGATTGGCAGTTTGGGTCTAGGTCTGCCGAGCCTTCTCGGGAAGGCTCGGTTTTTTGTTGAGAGTATTCTTACGCGATCGGGAGAACTGCTCCATATTCAATCACATAGAATAATGTATTGTTCTCGTCGAGATCATTCCACTGGCCTGCATTGCCATATCCGCTCCCTGATCTGCTACCTCTTGGCCAGTTTTCCATGCCGATGGCTAGTGCGTCTTGGCCGTTGAAGTTGTCAGGCTCACTTCCGAGTGCGCCGCTTCCCCATTCGCTGCGTCCGGTACTGATGCTTTGTCCGGAATAAGACCAAGTCCACTGCCCTTCGTTGTCGCGATCTGTTCCGCCTAGCCAGATATAGCGACTGTCACCTCCGTCAGCAGCGCGAGTGGCTGTTGATCCTGCGCGTGCTTGCAGCTGGCTGTAAATCGCTTCGTTTTCTGCAAGATCGTTGATTTCTGCCAAATAGCCTCCACGGGTAATGGCGTCTGCTCGCGCTGCTTCCCAGCTCTTGGGACTGTTGATTAGTTGGTACGTATGTCCGTTGTATGTCCAGGCGTTGGTCAGGGGGTCTGCGGATGACTCATCTTGAGATGTCTCGCCATCTGCCGATGATGGGCCCAGGTTGTAGAGCCAGCTCTTAGCGTCCTTCCCTGATTTGGACTGAATAACTCCGCTCTTCTTGTCTTTTTTTGGTGAGCTGTAGCTAATGACCAGTGACTTGGTTGGATCGAGGGGCTCTTGAAGCCGAAGGCTCAAAGATGACTTTGATGAGTACTGAGCGGAAAGAGGTTGGAGCGTGATCCCGTCTTCATCGACGATAGAAAAGTAGCCTGTGGTTAGCTTGCCGGGCTTGGGTTTGCCTTTGATTCCAATTTCAAGACCGGATGAGGTTCGCGATGCACTTGTTAGCTTGACTTTGCTCATGGCCATTTAATGCTAATCAGTTATCAATATCGCATGCTTCAGTCGTAAAGTGAATCATCTATGCGGGATCTGCATTTCTGCTTAGGTTCTTCTCATAAGAAAAGCCCCCGTTTTGGGCGGGGGCTTCTATCAAAACGAGGTTTTCGTGTTTGCCAGCGATCAGCCCAGGGCCTTGGCCTTGGCCACCACGTTGTCGACGGTGAAGCCGAACTTCTCCAGCAGCAGCGGGCCGGGGGCGGAAGCGCCGAAGCGGTCGATCGACACGCTGTCGCCGTCGAAGCCGGTGTACTTGTGCCAGCCGAAGCTGCTGGAGGCTTCCACCACCAGGCGCTTGCGGCAGGCGGCGGGCAGCACGCTCTCGCGGTAAGCGGCGTCTTGCTCTTCGAACAGGTCGACGCAGGGCATCGACACCACACGCACGTTCTTGCCTTCGGCGCGCAGCTGCGCGGCGAAGGCAAGAACGTGCGTGTGGTGTCGATG
>RFUY01000218.1 GCA_009922705.1 Gammaproteobacteria bacterium | reverse complement strand
GCCATCGAGTTGCGCCAAGGCTTTGGCCGTCAACGCCAGAAAATGATCAGCCCCAGCCAGCTGCCGTTGTGTTTGATCGAGCTCTGCATATTCATCGTCCGCGGGCTGAAACGCACTGAGTTCCTCCACCTGAAATGCCAACAGTGCCTGCTCACGGCTCGCCTCAGCGATGTCCTGTTGATGCTGGGCGAGTGCCGCTTCTGCCGCCTGCCAGGCGCGATAGGCCGCACTGTAGTCAGCGTACGCACGCCCCCCATCGGCGTAGGCATCGATCATCCGTGTTTGCGCGCGCGATTCCAGTAGCTGTTGGTGGGCCTGTTGTCCGTGGAGATGCACGAGGGTCTCAGCCAGGGTCTTTAATTGTCCTGCCGTAATCGGCGTCCCATTCACGGATGCCTTTGAACGGCCTTCAGCGGTAATGGATCGGCGCACAATGAGCTCATCGGTCGCCTCAAAGTCATTCTCTTCCAGCCAGGTTTGGGTCTCGGTCAAATGCCCCACCCGAAACACCGCCGAGACCTGGGCGCGTTCCGCCCCTGTCCGGACCAAACTCGCATCGGCACGTTCGCCTAGGGCGAGTTCTAAGGCATCCAGGAGCAAGGATTTCCCAGCGCCGGTTTCTCCCGTAATGGCGGTCAGTCCCGGCGTGATCTCGAGGTCAACCTGAGACAGCGTCGCTAGATTTTGGATGGTCAGTGCTTCGAGCATTGGACAATTGAAACCTCATCCCCCTGACCCAATACAGGGAGCTTTCAGAAGTGTAGCAAGGCCTGAGCAAAACAAGGAGGCACGGATGGTGGATGAATCCACACCCAAGGACACGGATCCAGTCAACAACTCGGAAACGCCGCCAAAGACACCTGAGAGCGTTGATGCATCAGAGGGCGAGGCGGTCGTTGACGCAGAGCCTGGAGAGGTCGAGGCCTCCACGGGATCACCAGAGGGCGCGTCCGAAGACACCGCCAGTGTGGACACGCAACTGGACGAACTCAGAGAGGCGGTGCTGCGGGCGAAAGCCGAGGCGCAGAACATTCAGCGGCGCGCAGAGCGTGATGTGGAGAATGCCCACAAGTATGCGGTCGAGCGGTTTGTCAAAGAGCTGCTACCGGTGTTGGACTCCATGGATCGGGCGCTTGAGCTTGCCGAAACCCTGGAGAACTTCGACGCCTCAGCACTTGAGGGCACGCAAATGACGCACAAGCTGCTGCTGGATGCGGTCGCGAAGTTTGGAGTGGTGCGGCTGGATCCAGTCGGCGCGCCCTTTGATCCGATGATGCATCAGGCGATGACCTTGGTGCCGTCCGCGGACCATGCGCCCAACACCGTTTTGAGCGTGTTGCAGAAAGGCTATCAATTGCATGATCGGGTGATTCGAGCGGCGATGGTGGTGGTCACCAAAGCGCCCTAAGGGGCGTGTGGCCTTGAGATTAGTGAGTTGGCCCAAATGATGGGTGGCAGAGAAATACGCCGGCACGGCCGGACATGGATGAACAAACGAGGTATTGGAAATGGGTAAGATCATCGGAATCGATCTTGGAACCACAAACTCATGTGTGGCGGTGTTGGAAGGAGACAAGCCGCGCGTGATTGAGAATGCAGAAGGGGATCGCACGACGCCCTCCATCATCGCCTACACCGACGACGAGATTCTGGTCGGTCAACCGGCGAAGCGGCAATCGGTCACCAACCCGGACAACACACTGTTCGCGGTCAAGCGCTTGATCGGTCGGAAGTTTAAAGACGATGTGGTGCAAAAAGACATCACCATGGTGCCGTACAAGATCGTCGGTGCCGACAATGGGGATGCCTGGGTTGAAGCGCGTGGCAAGAAACTGGCTCCCCCACAGGTGTCTGCTGAAGTCTTGAAGAAAATGAAAAAGACTGCGGAAGACTACTTGGGTGAACCGGTCACAGAAGCTGTGATCACGGTACCTGCGTACTTCAACGATTCACAGCGTCAGGCGACCAAAGACGCCGGTA
>RFUY01000217.1 GCA_009922705.1 Gammaproteobacteria bacterium | reverse complement strand
CCAGCGAGTCCTGGCCCATGTCGGTGTTCACAACATCGAGACCGGTGAATACAAGCCTGTGACGGCTGCTCGCCGCTACATCGCCGAGTCAGGGATCGTTCCTCCCGCTCTGGTGAACGTGCGTCGCAACGAGCACACCACGGACCGCTTCTTCTGGGGCGAAAAAGGTCTGTTTAGTGCCCAATACGCCGAGGAGAACCACTTCCTCTTCCCTTCCCTGCGTGAGATCGTCGATCGCATTGGCGAAGACAACCTCTTTGCTGGTCTCGAGGCGATGGCCGCCGACGACTGGGAAGAAATGGAAGAGTACGAATACGCCTTCGTCTGATTCTCAGACTCTGCTTTCAGAAGGGCATCAGCCGGCCTCCCGATGGGGCCGGCTTTTTTGTTGCTCACTGAGGCAGGCCTTGGCTGGGCGCGATCCGTTCAGTGATGAAGCGTTTGAGGGAAGAGCGATTCATCGATGCCATGGCCGCCGTCAAAGGCCAGCAGTTGCGCTGACTGTCCGCTGGCTTGGAGTTGCTGCAGCAGTTCTTCGCTGGCAATGAACGGCACCACCGGATCCTGGCGGCCATGGGTCAGGAGCACGGGGGGGCAAGCAGACGGCGCTTGCCAGCCTTGATGGATCATACGTCGATCAAATCCCTCGAAGTCGGATCGGGCTGAGGTAATATATTTATAGAGAATATCCTTCCAGTTAATAGTAGGCTCAAGGAATTCCTTGAATATCCGACTCAATCCAGAGCCAACTGGCCCGGCGTTCTTACTACGAGCGATTGTCGCTGCTTTATTTAGCACATCTTTCCAATTAGTCTTATCCTTTTTAGACTCTGATTTGCCATCGTTGGTGCCTTTTGTATTAGATGGTTGGAGGCATTGATTGATGTCATTACCATCTGTCCCGTATTTATTTTTTAAATAGTCTGGGTCCTCTTGTTGTTTTTGTCTAAGGATGTTATATATTTCTCTCACACTAAGGTGCTTAAGATCAGGATCAGTGATCGCTTCCTCAGGCAAGGGCATACGATTATCTTGGATGATTCCATTGACAACAATATCCGCCGCGAGATTGGCAGTCATTGGGTCCTTATCAAAGACATCCTTCATCCGGTCAATATGCTCCAGGGCCATATGCAGCACCTCATGGAGAAGGATGGAGCGGAAGTGCTCTGGAGATTGTGACTCCATGAACTGCTCATTGAGCATTAGGAGATCACCATCTGTGGCTGCGGTGGAGATATCCTCAGTGATCTTATAGCGGGTATTGAGCAACAGAGTGCCGAAGAATGGCGATTGCTTAAGAAGCTTTACCCTGGACTTTACAATTGTCTCCTCGATGCTCATCGCAGTAACTCCTGGTATTTGGTGATGAAGGATTTGATCTGGGCGTCCTTGGAGATAAGCTTAACAAATGCTCCTTGGAGGTTGTTTGCTTTCATGGAGATCATAGCATCTCCCATGAAGAGACCGACATAATCCTCAGTTGTTCCATTGATCAACCATTTCACCCCATTATAGAAGTCTTGGGCAGATTTTGCTCGGGAGACGAGCGCACCGCTCACGGCATACATCAGAGAAGGTTCACGGGGAACCTCTACTTGCTCACCAGATAGGATTGCAGAGATATCCGGTAACTTGGAATAAATTGTTTGGTAGGCGTAGAATTCTGCAGCCGCTCCGTCACCAATAGCGGAATTGATATCAAGGTCAATATCAAGGAGAGAGTCGGCAAATTCCCAACTCCGAGGCGAGGGCCATGCTGTGGCATTTTTGTTAAATTCAAAGAGAAGTTGTGGACGGAAATTTAGGAAAGAGATGATCTGTTCATTAAGTCCTTTCTTGATAGCATATTCCTTCCACGAAGCAAGATCGGACTCCACTTGGAAGTGGATGAAACGATTAGCCACAGGAGCAGGCATTTGGGACACAGCTGCTCGATCTTCGGCCCTATTCCCTGCCGCGATAATAAACCAACCTTCAGGTACTTTATAGTCACCCACCTGGCGATC
>RFUY01000216.1 GCA_009922705.1 Gammaproteobacteria bacterium | reverse complement strand
GAGCGCAGTGAGACACCGAACAAAAAAAATGAAAAAGCGAATAGCGTAGTCGTCAGCACAAAGGCCCTTGCACTTCCGGGTCCCCCCAAGCCGGCGCCCACCAGAGGCGCGATACCTGCGATGACAAAACCCAGCATCCAGAGCTTGGCCGATACATCCCGCTTGGGAAACAAAAGCCAACCGACGAGACCGATCGCCAGAAAAGTCGTACTTGCCAGAAATATGATTCCGTTGCTGGGCGTGCTGAGCATTTGAGGCCCCCCTCTTTTTGCTGAATATATCAGTTGAGCGATCGGTTAGCAGGACGCCGCAGGGTCCTGTTCCTAGGCGAGGGATTGCAGGTTTATAGCGAATCTCTACGCTATACGTCTCGGTTACGCTCTGTTATCGCAATCGCGAGATGAGGCATATTGCAATGAAGGGGTTGGCCCGCGTTTGGCGTACGCTCATCCGCGGATGTGTGCGGCTAGTATTCGCATTTGTGGTGTTGTCCTTGCTCCTTGTGGCGCTCTTTCGCTACGTCTCGCCGCCAAGTTCAGCCTTCATGCTTGCGGCGCGGTGGGACGCATGGTGGCATCAAAAAGTCGATCGGCAGATTGAATATGAATGGGTGGCAGCTGACCGAATGTCACCGCAGATTCGGCGTGCCATTCTAGCCGCTGAAGATCAACGGTTCTTTGATCATCATGGATTTGATTGGCAAGAAATTCGTAGTGCTATGCGTGAGCGGGCACAGGGAGGACGTCTGCGCGGTGCGAGCACGATCAGTCAGCAGACGGCAAAAAACTTATTTCTATGGCGAGGGCGAAGCTGGCTGCGTAAGGGACTTGAAGTATGGTTCACAGGACTCATTGAGCTCTGTTGGCCTAAAGAGCGCATTCTTGAGGTCTATTTGAATCTCGCTCAATTTGGTCCGCAGACTTACGGCGTGCAGGCAGCTGCGCGGATTTATTTTCGCAAAGATGCGATGGCTTTAACCCGTGATGAGGCAGCCTTGCTCGCTGCCGTGCTGCCGAACCCGACAAGGCTGCAGGTGGCAGCTCCCTCGCCATATGTAGCACGCCGAGCGCGAGCGATCCAGCGTCAAATGAGCCACATATCTTTTAGATAGCGGCGTGGGCGGCCCGAGTTCTGTAACTAGGAAGCCGACTATCTGACAGGCTGAGGAGTTTTAAGCCAATGTGCTTAAATACTCCTTCAAAGATCGACCGGGATGACCCATGATTTTTTCAAAGGTGTCAGTCTTATGTCCCGGCGTTTTTCCATCTGCAATTTCCGCAAAGAGCCGTGCTACCGCATCCGAATGCCACTGATTACGGTGGAAAGGACGAATCGCCTCTTGAAATGCGACGGGATCGCAATTGTCATAGGTCACAGGTTGTCCAATGACTTCGCCAATCACGCGCGCGACGTCATGGAAGGTCAGCACTGGATCGGGGCCCGTGATGTCATAGCACTGTCCGTGGTGCTGGGTCGTGTCGGCATCGGTGAGGATATGCGCAAGAAACAAGCCCGCATCGTTTGAATCGGTTACGGCAATCGTGCCATCGCCCATTGGCATCGAGAGCTTGCCCGTCGCGCGTGCGCCTTTGACGGCCCCGCGGAAGTTCTGCATATAGAAGCTCGGCCGAACGAAGGTCCACTTCATACCCGATGCCATGATGGCATCTTCGGCTGCGATATGAGCAAGCGGGATTGGACTCGTCGTACCGCGTACGGCTTCAGGTGAGGAGAGTTTGATGATCCACTCGAGCCCACATTCTTTGGCCGTTTGAACAAACGCGCATTCGATGCGTTCCTGTTGCTCGCCGTTCGGCATCACGAGGACTGCTCGATCGATTCCGACGAGCGCGGCACGAACCGACGCCGGATCGTCGAGGTCACCCTGAACGACTTCGACCCCTTGCTCAGCCCAGGGCGCAGCCTTATCTAGATCGCGCGCGAGCGCGCGAAATTTGACCCCTTTGGCGAGCAACGCTCGTGCCGTAGCGCTACCAATGTTGCCTGTGA
>RFUY01000215.1 GCA_009922705.1 Gammaproteobacteria bacterium | reverse complement strand
ACAGCCCGCCCGGCGCTATCCTTCATGCATACGGGAGCGAAATGATAGTGATACATGCCCTGTGGATCGGCATGAGACACGCACTGATCCACCACACGGTGATAGGGCGCGATCTTATTCTCTGAATCGAAGGGTCCTGCAATCACCACTCCATTCAGAGCGACTCCGATTTCCTGCATCTCTTTAGTGATGGCCCTTGGTCGATCGAGTACTTGGGGCGCCTTTGGGATCTTAAATGTGTAGCGTTGGCTGGTCGCGCAATTGGGATTGGTTGTCGTGAGGATATGATCAGGCAGATTGTTTGTCTGAATCGTGAGGTAGTTGTCACTGTCGGTGAACGTGACCGTATTCGGTGCGACCGTGTATTCGGTTCCAGTGGACATCCGCGGCCACAATCCGAGAGTTGCAGCTTGAATGGCTCGCACATCCCCGGAGAGTGACGCAGCGCGTCGATAATCTTCTGCCGATCCATTATTAAATTGCGGATCATGCGCTTGCGTAATAGCACTGAGTGTCGCGATCACAAGGATGCCACACGAGCGAATGACGGCATCCAGAATTACGATTTGTTTCATCACCTATCCTCGTGGGTTAGCGCTTGGTGGATTGTCGGCTCTTGATCGATTGAGCAGGCCCCGTGTAGGCGATGGAGGTCTTGAGCACGCTGATGTCGAATCCAGTTGGGCATCGGCCGAGCTCTAATTCGTAATACAGGACCCGTCCCCGGAATTGTGGTTGACGATCTGCTTCGTTGAAGTGTCCGTAGCATCCCGAATTACAGTAAAAAATGTGAGTTGGCTCGCGCCGCAGGGAACGTGTTGAGCCGTCCGTGAGGAGGATTTGTTCATCCTTGACCTCGCCACGAATCAGATGGCACGTGTCTTTTCCATGGGTTGTGACACGATACTCTGTAATCCCGACTCCGAGCGGCAGTCCGGTAATCTCAGCGCCTGAGCGGTCAGTCCGAATCTCAAAACGATCCTTTGCAAACTTTCGCGGCTCTGAATTGAAACAGTTTAAAATATCCCAGGACCGCTCGACTTTTACATTGTAAAAATAGGTGCCGGATTGGTCGGTCATGCCACGACAGGGATCCAGTTGTGCTTCGACGGAATTGGCTGGGTGGAACCATCCCAGTGCATGAATTGGGTGACCATCCATGGCAAATCCAATCGGTTTCTTCTCCACCTCGATCGCGTTGGCGCCAAGTTGCTTGATGAGGCAACTGGGGGCGACGTGATAGTGATAGTCATCCCCCCGGCCGGCATGACCCCCGCAGGTGTCTAACTCTCCTGCATCCAGGGTGCTGGGGCGTTTCCCGGTGATCGGATTGATTGGGCCTTGTGTCGCTGGATCGAATATTGGAATGCCATTGACTGCGACGCCGATCGGTCCGGAATCCGGAGTGGTTTTTGTCGCGCTCACTTTGGGGCTATTGGTAATGGAGAACTCGTAATTATGTTTGACCGGAAACTGTTGGTTGGTTGCAGTAATCCCTGTCATCAGCGGATGATCTGGATGTGGCAACCCATCGGCACGGAACCGAATCCCTTTGCTATCGCATGTCAGGTTTCGTACTTCGTCTGTGTAGGATTTGGGGTCGCAGTAGTCTGTTGAGATGGTGTGCGCGCTCAGATTTGGGGCGGTCAAGAGTAGTGCTAGGAGCACGCGTGAGGTGTTATCCATGATCGGATCCTTTTGTGATGTCGCGAGACGCTAGCACGTCACAGCTTGTGGAGAGCCTGATACTTTCGTCTCGAGGTCTGTGATAGTTGCCTGATTTGTGTCTTTATCCTAAATGACCTGTTTTTACGAAGATTAAGGTGTCTTCGTCGACCCAGGGGTGGTGTCTCGACAGGTGCGGACTGCGTATCCAAGTTCCAGCAGGGTAGGTGCCGTACTCGTCTTGGAAGGTGCCGGAGAGCACAAAAATTTCTTCACCACCGACGTGGGTGTGTGGCACGAAGCGTTCTCCAGCAGGCCAATACACTAGCGCAGAGGACACACAGCC
>RFUY01000214.1 GCA_009922705.1 Gammaproteobacteria bacterium | reverse complement strand
ATGGGGTCTTGGCGGAGCAGGCCTTATCTTGGGCGGCCCGGTTACATGAAATCGGTCTGGATGTGGCTCATGCCCGACATCACCAACATGGGGCCTATTTGCTGGAGCACGCCGATATGCCGGGCTTTGCGCGCGAGGAGCAGCGTTTACTTTCGCGACTGGTCGGTAACCACCGCCGCAAACTAGTCTTGGAGGGTCTCGATCGTCTTCTGCCACCTTGGGATCGACACGCGATTTATTTGATTGTCTTGCTGCGTTTAGCGGTGCTGTTACACCGCGGACGTGGCGTGTCGCCTCTGCCCGAGATCCGTCTTTACCCCAAAGATCTAAAGATTCTGGAGATTCGCTTTCCTGTACGCTGGCTACGTCAGCATCCACTGACAGTTGCCGATTTAAGTCAGGAGATCGACTGGTTGGAGTCTGCTGGTTTTCAGTTACGAGTTTATTCTTCGCGAGGCCTGCCTGCCGTATAGGCCTCCAGTAGCTCAGTCTGAGCGCATCGCCCAGGCTCACCCTCGTTCGTCACACGTGCATAGGTGCCATTCGCGTCGAGTTCCCAGGCTTGGCAGTTGTCCTGCAGATAGGTCTCGAGATCTCTCAAAATATCGTCTCGATATTTTTGACGTCTGATGGGAAAGGCAATTTCGACGCGACGGAAGAAATTTCGGTCCATCCAGTCCGCGCTACTACAATAAATTTCTGGCTCGCCACCATTCTCGAAATAAAAGACGCGAGAGTGCTCTAAAAAGCGTCCAACTATTGAGCGCACGCGGATCCGATCTGACACGCCTGGGACGCCCGGGCGCAACGCGCAGATGCCGCGAACGACCAGATCAATGGTGACGCCCGCTTGTGAGGCTGCGTAGAGCGCGTCAATCGCTTGAGGCTCGACCAACGCATTCATTTTGAGGATGACTCGAGCCGACCTGCCAGCGCGCGCATGATCAGCTTCGCGCTGTAGCTTTTGTAGCATCGCCCGATGTAAGTCAAAGGGTGACTGGAGCAAGCAATTCAATCGTGGCTTTTGCGTGAGGCTCGTCAGTTGCATGAAGACTTCGTGCACGTCTTGGCCAATATCCGGATCGCAGGTGAACAATCCATAATCGGTATAGCCGCGAGCGGTACGCGAGTGATAGTTCCCGGTACCCAAGTGACAGTAGCGGCGGATCCCATCTGCCTCACGGCGCGCCACCATGGCAAGTTTGGCATGGGTTTTATAACCCACCACACCGTACATCACGTGAGCGCCAGCCTCGTGTAGCCGATCGGACAAGCCGATATTCGCTTCTTCGTCGAATCGAGCACGCAACTCGATGACGACCGTCACGTCTTTACCCGCATGCGCAGCCTGGACGAGCGCATCCACAATCGCCGAATCTGCGCCGGTTCGATAAAGCGTTTGTTTGATGGCGAGCACGCGCGAGTCGCTGGCAGCCTGACGCAGGAAGTCCACCACGGGTGCGAAGGAGTGAAAGGGGTGATGCAGCAGAAGATCGCTTTTGCGAATGGCCGCAAACATGTCGCGCGCGTCATCCAAGCGACGAGGTAGGCTTGGGGCGAAAGTTGGATATTTCAGTTCCGCACGTTGAATCAAATCGTACAGTGCCGACAAGCGATGCAGGTTGACAGGCGAGGGGACTCGATAAATATCAAGCTCGCCAATCCCGAAGTGTCGCGCCAAAAAATTCACTAAATCTGGCGGGCAGTCTGTGACCGTTTCTAGACGGACAGCCGAAGCATAGCGACGATGTACCAACTCGCCTTCCAGCGCCCGCCTGAGATCGTCTGCTTCCTCTTCATCAACAAAAAGATCGCTATTTCGGGTGACTCGAAATTGATGGCAGCTTGAGATGTGCATACCTTCGAAAAGTCTCGGCACGAACTCCTCGATAATCGCCGAGAGCATGACAAAGCGCTGTACAGAGCTATCATCACGCGGGAGCATCACAATGCGTGGCAAAGATCGGGGTGCTTGAATAATCGCTAGCGAAGCCTCGCGGCCGTAGGCGTCCTCTCCCTGTAGCCGCACCACAAAATTTA
>RFUY01000213.1 GCA_009922705.1 Gammaproteobacteria bacterium | reverse complement strand
CAACCACACTCTTGCGGGTGCCGATGCTACGAGGCTCTGTAGAATCCTATTTGCCCTTTGCGGAGGCGCAGCGGCTGTATGAGCTGGGCTTTCAGAGCGCTGCAAATGAGCCGAAGCGGCGCGATAAAATTGCCGATGAACTCGACAGTCTCGTGGCAGAACTGTTTGATCAATGCCATCTGTCGGTCGACAAGCCGTTTTCCCAATTTTTGCTGCCGGTGATTGCACAACCGAGTGCAGAGGAAGACGAGGAAGAGGAAGACGATTTGCCTGATCTGCCCCAATTGGAGCAGACCACAGCACTGGAGGCAGATGAATCTGCCTCCGCGCAGACGCCATCGAAGGCTTAGTTGACACCCTCGGGTTTGGGCAACGGTGCCTCAGGATTAGGATACTGAATCAGGACCTCAGGCACCGGCGGGGCAACCGCGGCTTGCGCTTGTGCTTGCAGGAGTTCCAAATACCGTTCGCGCTGCAGAGTCACCAAAGCAGACACATCTTTGTTCAGTGCATCGACACCACGCAGCTGGCCACGCAGACCACCCACCTGCTGACTCACACCCTCCAAACTCTTCGAGAGCGCCGCTAAGGACTGCTGTTGCTCCCGAATTTGATTTTCGACCTGATCAACGCGATTTGTGAAGACTTCGGATTGCATCCCCACGGACTCAGCCGCTGCCGCCGGCAACTCGCTCTGCATCATCTGCACAGATTCAGCAAGGTTCGACATCCGGTCCGCTAATGCTATTTGCGCATCACGGAACGTTTCTTGAGTAACGCGAAGAGACTCGATGGATTGATTGATCCGCTGGAATTCTTCAAGCGCCACATTCATTTCAATGACACGCTTACCCACTGCCAAGACCATGCTGTCCACTTCAGCGGCGCGCGACGCAAGCTGCGCAGACATAAACGCAAACACCGCCACGGACACCAGTAATAGTGCGCCACCCACGCTCATCACGATGGTCGAAATCTTCTGGCTTCGGAATGAGGCATCATCCAGCTTGCGTGCAGATTTGACTAAATTTTGCGTGGACAAATTTGCTGTGGCCGCCGATTGGTTGGCCGCCTCGGCAGTATCCAGCACAGAGTTCATCAGTGATTCCATCGACTCCACGGCCTCAGAGACCATCTTCTCACCCGCCTCATGAATTTTTTCAATCCGCGTTTTGACCAGCTCATCGGCCATGGACAAGGCCTCTGCCAAATGCAGATCACCGGAGGGTTTGCTGGTCTCAGTCACCGCTTCGACCGAGGCCTCGACCGCAGCCTCAGGGGTCGCAGTCGTATCGGCGTCAGTGGCTTTGGGATTCGGGGTCTCATCCGTACTCATGCAGGGGTCTCCTCATTCTCTTGGTGCGATCGATCGAGTGCCTCGATCGATCGCGCAATACGTTCAGCAGTTTGGTGGGTAGACCGGCTCACCTTTTGAATGGCTGCCAGCCGACTTAACACCCCATGGCTTAAGGTTGTGGGCTTCCACGGTGGCGGGGTCCAGGTCAATGACTGCGCTTGGCGGGCGGTCTCAATACGCGCTTCGAATGCTGCCACGTTTTGAGAGGCGTACTGCGCCATCGTCTCGATCTTGACCCGCAGGTCCCGAATCTTGTCGATCTCAGGACTTGGCACAAAGCGATCCCGAAACTGATCCGCGAGCAGTGCGGGACCTGAGGCTTTCCCTGAGGTGGCCTGTGTTGCGCCACGGCCACTGACGACAGCACGCTCGCGGCTGCCGTCTTGTCCCTGTCTAAAAATCTCACCGCCTGCCATACCTACTCCTAGTTGGCGCCGGCAAGCACCTGTTTGAGAGAACCCACCGACCTAATCCAATAATCGACCTGAACGCGTTTTCCTTGAATGGTTTCTCGCGCGGCTTGGTCGGTGGTAAAGGGGCCAAGGACCACGGCATACATCACCCGAGAGCCGACCCTCATCGGCACCACGATCGCGTCAGAAATGGTGGGCCGATCTGCAATCCAAGTCCGAGCCGCAGCCTCTGTCGTCAACACAATCAATTGAGCCACGCGCAGGCTATCCGAGGATGCCAACAACTCAGTCAATGCAGA
>RFUY01000212.1 GCA_009922705.1 Gammaproteobacteria bacterium | reverse complement strand
GGACGGGGACTCCGATGCAGACGGCGACAGCGATTCGGATGGTGATTCCGACGCGGACGGGGACAGTGATTCGGATGGCGATTCCGATGCGGACGGGGACTCCGATGCAGACGGCGACAGCGATTCGGATGGTGATTCCGACGCGGACGGGGACAGTGATTCGGACGGCGACTCCGATGCGGACGGGGACTCCGATACAGACTCAGACCGCGATTCGGACGGTGATTCCGACGCGGATGGTGATTCCGATGCGGAGGATGACTCCGAGGCGGACAGTGACGCGGAGTCAGACATCGATACTGACTCAGATGGTGATTTCGACAGTGACTCGGATAGCGAGTCAGATTCCGACTCACACAGTGCTTCTGATTCACGCAGTAACTCGGAAGCGGACTCAGATTCCGATGTCGGCGCCGACTCTGATCAACACAGTGATTCCTATACGGATTCTGATTCCGACGGCAAAGGCAACTCAGATAGCAGCAATCCTGCGGCCAATAATATCCCTGATGAAAATACGGCTGATGGTCAACAGGGGCTGGAAACGCAAAGTGACGAAGGGCTTGATTCGGATGACCTTGCATCTAGAATTGATTCTACTAAGTCTGAGCTTTGTGATTTTGATGCTCAGCCAGATGCAGGTGATGATTGGTTCGACGGTGAGGCCCCTACCTTGGATGGGGATGAATCTTCCGGTTCTGAGGATCAAGAAAGCGCTGCCGATGACTACGAACATCTTGACTCTTTCGACAGTAGCGAAGATTTTTCGCACCATGACGATGCCGACACTGATCAGTATCAATGACTTCTTTCGTGCTTCTTATTTGTAGGTGATCGTGATTGTAATATTGTTTGGGCTCATGGTCTTGGTGGATGAACTGGGCTCATTTGACCTCTGGTCTGATTCAATCTTTGTCATCTTCTGCCTTGCCGGGCCTGCGAATATGTGTTTAGGTAAACCCCACTCTCAGTAGGCGGGCCAGCTCATCGGCCCGGGCACCATTGGCCATGCCCTCATCAATGATCTCCAGGGCCTTCCGTCCATCGTCAGGCGACGTCAATCGTCCCCGTCCTCTCCCCAGAAGGCCGGAATCTTTTTTGAGGCGATCAGCAGTGCAACCGCCCCCGCAAGCGCCTTCTCCTTGCGGCGCAGCTCCTGTTTGAGCCGCTTGATCTCCTTTTGATCCTGGGCGAGGAGCCGCTCAATCTCCTTCTGCTCTTTCAAGGTGAGCACTGGTTTCTTGTTGGCATCCTGGGATGCCTGACGCCACCTCTCCACCTGCTCCGGGTAGAGACTCCTCTCTCGGCTGTAGGCACTGAGTTCAGTGGCGCTTAACCCAGCGGTTTCGAGCACCACCGTGAACTTGTCCGTGGCACTCCAACCATCGGGGCCCTTCTCGGATACCGGCACCAACTCTCCCTGCAACCGCTAGGTCTTCCTTCAGTTCTAGAGCGTGACCACGTGGATTCGCAGCTCTGCTGAGATCTGGGCCACGCTCTGCCGCTGTGGCGGACTCATCCGCCGTCTCACATCAGCTTTGACAGCCTCGTTGTAACGCCGCATTGCTCTGCTCCATCAAGCCCCCCTTGTGGTCGGAATGGAGAGGTGCCAACTTTCCTCGCAGAGTGGGCCGCTGATCAGCTCGAAATAGATTCTGATTGTGACGTGAGCTCGATCAGAGCTCCTCGCATCGAGCTTAACCCTGTCTATGATCAAGCTTTAAGTCTTGGTTCGCGCCTTATGTTGTTCCATCCCCCACGCGATGATGAAACTATCTGTTTATGATATCAGAAGTTCGTTCAGGGCGGGTAGGGCTATATTGTTTTCGGCGGCCATCTCGAATCGGTTCCTTTATAAGTCTATAACGATATTGCTGGGTTTGAAGGCCTTTGTCACTTCGCGAATTGGGGGTTATGTCTGGACCATTGGCTAGGCTCATCGCTTTGGCGGATGAGCTCGACAATCAATTTAGCACAAGTACTTGTGATTCCGGCATCCTTGGAATAGGCAAAAGGCTCGTCTTTCTTAGTCTTGGAGATGGTCGATCTCGAGCAGTCACTGCTGATGCA
>RFUY01000211.1 GCA_009922705.1 Gammaproteobacteria bacterium | reverse complement strand
TTTCGATCCGGGTCAGTAAGGCTTTGAAGGGCTCAATGCGTTGCCCATATAGCGTGTCACCTAAATGCTCGTAAGTCAGTGGCGCGCAATTGAGGAAGGCCTCAACGCGCTTGGCAAGCTGGGGCAAGACAGGCTGTAAATAGAGGGTCAGAATCCGGAACGCGTGTAGCGCGGTGGTACACAGTGCCTGCACAGAGTCTCGCGTGTCTGGATTTTTGGCGACAGTCCAGGGCGCGACCTCCGCAATCCACGCGTTGACCTCGTCGGCGAGTGCCATAATGTCGCGCATGGCGCGTCCATACTCTCGTGCTTCGTACGCCGATTGAAGGCTTGGTGCGGCATCAAGGAGTCGCTGAATCAGTGCTGGGTTGGCGTCGTGTTTTGCCAGCACGCCATCAAATTGCTTTGTGATAAACCCACTCGTGCGGCTGGCGATATTGACCAGTTTGCCGATCAAATCTGAGTTCACTTTTTGCACAAAATCCTCAAGCGACAGGTCAATGTCCTCGACGCGTGCACTTAACTTGGTGGCGAAGTAGTACCGCAGATACTCGGGGTCAAGCGCGTCAAGGTAGGTCCGTGCCTTAATGAACGTCCCGCGCGATTTGGACATTTTTCGACCATCGACAGTGACAAATCCGTGCACATTGACGCCGGTTGGCGTCCGAAAACCGGCCTGTTGAAGCATGGCGGGCCAAAACAAACAATGGAAATTCACAATGTCTTTGCCGATGAAGTGATACACCTCGGCAGTCGAGTTTGGATTCCAGACTGCGTCAAAGTCGGCAGCGTTTGCCTGACACCATTCCTGATAGGCCGCCAGATAGCCAATTGGCGCATCGAGCCAGACGTAAAAATACACCCCTGGATGGTCGGGGACCTCGAAGCCGAAGTAGGGTGCGTCACGCGAGATGTCCCAACTTTTCAATCCGCCATCAATCCATTCCGCCAATTTATTGGCAACTTCCGGCTGTAATCGGCCTGAGCGAGTCCACGAACGAAGAAACTCCGTATGTTGCGCAAGTTCAAAAAATAGATGCGTCGAGGTCTTCAGGATCGGTGTGGCGCCAGACAGTGTTGACTTGGGGTTTCGCAGTTCGGCGGCTTGGTAGGTTGCGCCACAGGCCTCGCAGTTGTCTCCATACTGGTCTTCTGCATGACAGCGCGGGCATCCACCTTTCACGTAGCGGTCCGCCAGGAATAGGCCCTTCTCCGGATCAAAGAGTTGTTCAATCGCACGAACGGCAATTCCACCGGCATCACGTACGCGTGTGTAGATAAGTTCTGCAAAATACTGATTTGCTTCGGAATGAGTGGATGAATAATGATCAAACCCAATGTGGAAGTCTGCAAAATCTGCTTGGTGTTCCGCGGACACGTTGGCGATCAGCGTCTCTGGTGTGACGCCTTCCGCTTCCGCCCGTAGCATAATGGCGGTGCCATGTGCATCATCTGCGCACACATACACACAGTGGTTGCCGCTCTGTTTTTGGAAGCGCACCCAAATGTCGGTCTGGATGTATTCGAGCATGTGGCCTAGGTGAATAGACCCATTGGCATAGGGCAGTGCGCTTGTGACTAAAATAGTGCGGGGAGCAGACGACACGTGTTGCTATCCTTGTGTGTTGGTCATTGAGACCCGAAGTATACCGACAAGCGCCCGCACATTCGCGGGTGTCTCTGATGATGGAGCGAATTTTGACAAGCACAATGCGTGAACGGGTGTTGACCGTCCTGGCAGACCATGACGATCCCTATATTGAGGTTAACTTGGCAGAGACCGATGTCCTGCGGCGGTGCGAGTTAACGGGCAAGGTTTTAGAGTTGGATCTGTGCTTTCCCTATGCCATGGCGGGATTAACGCGGGCTCTGGTCAATGCGTTGAAGCCTGAGTTATTGAACTTTAAAGATGTCGCTGAAGTCTCGGTTCGGGTGACTCATGATGTGCCCGTGGTGCCTGCACGCGAAGGCCGTGAACCACTGCCTGGGATTCGGCAGGTCATCTGTGTGGCCAGTGGTAAGGGCGGTGTGGGGAAGTCTACGACTGCAGTCAACTTGGCCTTGGCATTG
>RFUY01000022.1 GCA_009922705.1 Gammaproteobacteria bacterium | reverse complement strand
GTATTAGGGGCAATGGGCGCCATCGAAGTGGATCATCCAGATCGCCTGCGACAGGCCCAAGCCATCGCGCGACAGCAAGGTGTTTGGCTGCGCCCCTTTGGTCAAACGCTGTACACAATGCCACCGTACTGTATTAGCGATGCCCAATTGCACAGGGTCTGTGATGCCCTCTGTCAGGCCTGTTCTGACTCGGCGGCCGCCTGACTCTGCACCTGGTAACGGCTAAAGAGCATCGCGCTGACGAATACCGTTGCGGCGAGGACTGACTCGACCAGCCCGTACGCCAATCGGCCCTCAGTCATCGCATTCAACACACCGATGGTGAAGAACAGAGTCGAGACGAACGACAGCCACAAGCAGGGTTTTACTTGGCCGGTCCAGACAGGTCGGATAAACAACACCAAAATGAGCGTCAACCCCACCGCCCCAATAAACGAGGCCGGGGGCGTTAATAACCAAAGTCCCGACAGTCTTAAGACAATCAAGCCCACTAGACTCGTTCGCAGGATCCGATGCATGCGCGGTGCCCAATCATCGGCCGCAGTTGGTGTCATCAACGTGTACTCCAGTGTGCGAGGCGCCGTCCTAACGCCACAGCAAGTGCGTGTTCATGCGGTGCAAGGGTGTCTTGGTCCAGGTGACTTGGTCCATAGGGTGTTCCACCGCCACTGAGTGTCCGCAAACCTGGCTCCGTGTAGGGCAGCCCACACACCACCATTCCATGGTGAATAAGGGGCATCAGCATGCTTTGCAAGACTCCTTCATGGCCCCCATGCAAGGTCGATGCACTGGTGAAGACCCCTGCGGGTCGATCCACCAGTGTGCCTGAGAGCCAAAGGTCACTGGTTTGTTCTAGAAATCCCTTCAGCGGTGCGGCGATGGCACCAAAACGAGAGGGGGAGCCCAGTGCAAGCGCTGCGCAGCCGGCAAGATCCTCTTTGGTGGCGTATAGATAGCCTTGAGTATCCATCAGCGGATCTGACTGATCTCCGGCCTGATAACTTGGGTGAAGACTTGGAACCGTCCGCAACCGGGCCTCCAGCCCCTCCGCTTCCACACCTTCGGCGATCGCCTCCGCTAAGCTGGCGACATGCCCAGTCCGCGAATAAAATAGGACCAGCACGTAACTCATCGGGACTCAACGCCTTGGGTCAGACGCGCAAGCACCGCATCCACGGGAATGAGTGCCGCTTCAGTTTCGGTACGCACCTTCCACTCGACTTGATTGGCCTCCAGAGTTTTCGGAGAGAGGACTAATCGCACGGGGATCCCGATGAGATCCATGTCTGCAAACCGTGGCCCTGGCCCGAGATTTCGATCATCGAGTAACACGGAGAACCCAGCGGCTTCAAGACGAGTCATGAGTGACTCTGAGGCCGTGATCACCTCGGGCGACTTGTTTGCGCCAATGGGCACAATGCACACGTCAAATGGGGCCAAGCTCGCAGGCCAGCAAATACCGCGCTCGTCATGCCGCTGCTCGATCGCGGCAGCAACGATCCGCGTGATGCCAATCCCGTAGCAGCCCATGTGCATGGTCACCGCACGCCCTTGTTCATCCAAAACTTGTGCGCCCATTGCCTCTGAGTACTTGGTGCCCAGCTGGAAAATATGACCAACCTCGATGCCACGTCGGATCAGTACGCGACCGATGCCGTCTGGACTGAGATCGCCCTCCACAGCGTTACGGAGATCTGCGGTGACAGGTTCAGGGAGATCACGCCCCCAGTTCAGTCCAAACCAATGCCAGCCATCTTCGTTTGCGCCCGCGCCAAAATCACTGCAGAGTGCGGCTTGATGATCAACGATCACTGGGATCGGGCAATCGAGGGGGCCAAGTGAGCCAGGGCCTGCGCCCATAATGTCTCGAACCTCGGCTTCGGTGGCAAAGGTCAGCGGTGCCAGGACGGCCGGATGGTGTTCCGCTTTAATCTCGTTAAGGGTGTGGTCACCGCGAATGATCAACGCCACAAACCCTGCGGGCTGGCCATCTGCGGCTTTGACAATGAGCGTCTTTACGGTCTGGGTAATGGGCAGTTGAAAGTCCCGTACCAGTGCTTCAATGGTCTTTTGCGTCGGCGTTTCGACGCGGCGCAGTGGTTCAGAGGGGGTGCCACGGCTGCCTTCCGGGATGCACTGTGCTTTTTCGATGTTGGCGGCGTAGCTACTCTCGGTCGAGAATACGATGTCATCCTCACCCGAGTCTGCGAGTACATGGAATTCTTGTGAGCCGGTTCCACCGATCGCCCCTGAATCTGCAAGCACGGCGCGGTAATCGAGACCGATTCGATCAAACGCGCGGCAGTACGCGTCATGCATCTTTTGGTATCCCGCGACCAGCGAGTCTGGAAGGAATAGGCGTCTTTCATAATGAACTCGCGTGAGCGCATGACGCCGAAACGCGGGCGGACTTCATCCCGGAATTTTGTTTGGATCTGGTAGAGGTTGAGGGGCAGTTGCTTGTATGAGTTGATCTCGCGACGCACAAGATCTGTGACTACCTCTTCATGGGTCGGACCGAGACAGAAGTCGCGATGGTGTCGATCAGACAGACGAAGCAGCTCAGGGCCAAATTGGTGCCAACGCCCCGATTCTTGCCACAGCTCTGCAGGCTGAACGCCGGACATTAGAATTTCTTGCGCGCCAGCCCGGTCCATCTCCTCTCGAACGATGTGCTCCACCTTTCGCAAGACCCGAAGCCCCAGGGGCAGCCAGGTATACAAGCCTGAGGCAAGCTGGCGAATCATGCCTGCTCTCAACATCAATTTGTGACTGATCACTACGGTATCAACAGGGTCTTCACGCAGTGTTGGAAGGAGCAACTCAGAGGTGCGCATGGGGCGATCGTTCCGGCAGTTGAGAAAGTGGGCAGTATAGCCCGACCCATGGCATGACGTCTTCGCTCGTTCTTAGTCGACCTCAAGGGGATCGTCGGTTGAGAGCGCTCGAAATGGGGTGTGTTCGCTACAGTCGGCCAAATAGGCTGCAATGTGATGCCGTTCTCGCGCTAGGAAGGCTGCAATTGCATCCCTAAACCGTGGTTCTGCAATCCAATGCAGGCTGCGTGTTCGCACTGGGGAAAAGCCTCGTGCAATTTTGTGCTCGCCCTGTGCGCCTGGGTCAAAGGTGCCGCGTCCAGTCTCGATGGCATAGTCGATCCATTGATGAAAGCAGGCTTCAAAATGCAAACAATCCACCGCCTCCAGCGCCCCCCAATAGCGTCCATACAGGGTCTTGGCATCCTGGAGACAAAAGCTCATCGCAATCGGTGTGTCCCCTCTGTACGCGAGTGCAAAGACAAAGGCATCTGGGGCACGCGTGCGCAACTGTGCGAAAAATTCGCGGGTGAGGTATCCCCGCTGCCCGCGCAGTGCGTAGGTCATTTGATAGCACTGATACAGCACATCCAACCGTGCATCGGTCAATTCATCGCCGCGATAGCGCGTCAGTACGATGCCTTGCTCACTGACCCGGCGCCGTTCCCGGCGTACTTCCTTGCGGCGTTTACTGGTAAAGCACGCGAGATGCTCATCGAAGCTCTGAAATCCTGCATTGTGCCAATGGAACTGAACGCCATGTCGTTCCAGTGGAGCATGGGCCCGCAATGCATCGCTCGAGTCCTCATCCGGAAAGAGAATATGCCAGGAGGAGAGGTCTGGCCATCGTGTCGTTTGCAAATGGTTGACGATGGCAGCACTGATCATAGCCGGAGACAGGTCAGGGCGACAGAGAAGGCGAGGACCGGTTGCCGGTGTAAACGGCACCGCAGTGACCGCCTTGGGATAATAGTTCAATCCATGGCGCGCGTAGGCATCGGCCCACGCCCAATCGAAGACATACTCGCCATAGGAGTGAGTCTTCAGGTACAGCACCATCGCGCCAGCAAGTCCCTGTGCATCGTGGACAACAACATACTGTGGTTGCCATCCTGTTCCCTCACCGACGGAGCCTGAGCACTCAAGGCTTGCCAGAAACCCATGCAACAATCCGGGATAGCGCGTTGGATTCAGCGCATCCCAGTCGGCAGGGCTAATGGCCATGATTGAGTCAAATTCAGTTGTTTGCATGCACCCCTTAGGGAGCGTCCGTGCCCGCCTGATACGACACCAGCTCGAGAGCAATGCGTCGTTTACCGTCCTGTTTGTCCAGTTTGACCAGTTGATATTGAAGTGAGGGCGCGAGCCAGAAATGGAATGTTCGATCTTCACGGACCGGCTCATGCGTTAAGGCGAATCGAATGGCCTCTACGTCTCCAATCGGCAAGCGGAGTGTCTCCATGCCAATCCGGTCAATCCGTCGCAAGGTGACCGTATCACCATCCAACAGCGGCATCACTTGACGCTCAGGAAGTGTCCCTGCCATGAGTTGTTCCGCCAGCACCAATCGGAATCCCAAGGGATCCAGTGCACCCTCGGGAATCGGCTTTTCGGGTTCTTCAGGCGCGTGCAGGATCGACAGCGTGCCTTGATTGCGATTGAAACGAATACTTTTGGTATCGGTCCGTCCCAGGAGCGTTTGAGTGTAGGTGTAATCGAGGGGCTGCCAGGTTCCTGTCTCGGTCCGCATCAGATGCGTTGTCTCAGTGGCCGATCCCACCGACGCCTTCGCGGCAAGTTCGAGTGTGTAGATCCCATCCATGACACGGAGGGTTTCTGTGGCTTGTGCGCTTAATGTGAGACCCACGTGCCAAGTCATCGCGTATTGCGCCGTGTAGGGTGACGTCGCTAAAGCAATGCTGCTTGCGAGAGACCAACCCACTGCTGCCAAGAGCGCTCTCACAATGCCTGACCTCTGGCTTGCGAGAGGCTTCGAATGACTCGTGGATACAGAATGTGCTCAGCCGCCAGTACTCGTGCTTGCAACAGCTCGACCGTATCGTTTGGCAGGATCGGGACGCGAATCTGATCAATAATTTCGCCCTCATCGAGCGCATCGGAGACCCAATGTACCGTGGCACCGGCTTCCTGGTCGCCTGCCTCTAACGCCCGGCGATGCGTGTCGAGCCCCTTGTACTTGGGCAGCAGGGAGGGGTGAATATTGACGAGTCGACCCGCGTAGTGGGCGACAAACGCTGGCGAGACAATGCGCATGAATCCAGCCATAACGACCAAGTCAGGATGCCAGTCTTCAAGGGCGTCAATCATCGCTTGATCAAAGGCTTCTCGCGTTGGGAATTCGCGATGAGACAGACTTTTGGTGGGGAGATTGGCGCGTCGTGCGCGCTCTAATCCAAAGGCATCGGGGACATTACTGAAGACACCAACCAACGTGGCTTGGCCCAGTTGCCCATGGGCTTGTGCCTCGATGAGTGCACCAAGATTAGTGCCACTTCCCGACAGCAGACACACCACTCGCATTAGGCAAAGGCCCCTTGAAATACGACGGCTTGATCTGTCCGCGGTTGGATTTGACCAATCACCAATGGCGCTTCCCCGGAAGCCTCCAGAGTTGCTAGAGTCGCCGCGACGTCGTCAGGGGCAACCATCAGCACAAAGCCAATGCCACAGTTAAAGGTTCTCAACATTTCCAGAGCGCCGACGTCACCGGTGTGTTCAAGCCATTTGAAAATAGCCGGTCGTTCCCAACGATCCAAATCAATGTGTGCCGCCAGGTGTGCGCCAAATGAACGCGGCAGATTTTCTTGGAACCCGCCCCCGGTCAGGTGCACAGCACCGTGGACATTGATCTCATTGAAAGTGCGCAAAACGGATTTCACATAAATACGGGTCGGTGCCAGACAGGCATCGAGTACTGTACATCCGTCTGGAAGCCGCGTCTCACTCGGGTCGACACCAGCCTGCGCAAGAATTGCACGAATTAAGGAGTAGCCGTTGCTGTGCGGTCCTGATGAAGGTAGCCCGATGATCACATCACCCGCTTGCACGGCGCTGCCATCGAGCAGTGCGTCTTCTTCGACGATCCCGACGGCAAACCCTGCGAGGTCATAGTCCCCAGGATGATAGAGGCCGGGCATTTCGGCGGTCTCACCACCAGATAGCGCGCATCCCGCGAGCTCGCAGCCTGCGGCGATGGATTCAATCACAGTGGCCGCCACATCAACCTCTAATTTGCTGGTGGCGTAGTAGTCGAGAAAGAACAGGGGCTCTGCGCCTTGCACAATGAGATCATTCACGCACATCGCGACGAGATCTTGACCAATCCCGGTGTGTTGCCCGTACTCAATAGCGAGCTTCAATTTGGTTCCGACGCCGTCTGTGCCAGACACCAAGACTGGATTTCGGTAGCCAGGCGGAACCCGAAACAGCGCGCCGAAGCCACCGAGACTTCCAAGGGACTCTGCACGTTGGGTCCGTTTGGCGAAGGGTTTAATGCGATCGACCAGCGCATTGCCGGCATCGATATCCACGCCGGCATCCCGATAGGAGAGACGGCTGCGAGCGGATTCGGTCATGAGCGAGAAGCTTCCTGCGTGAGTGAGGCGCTCAGTGTATCATTCACGTCTTGGGTTTGGAGTAATGCATGATGCGGCGATTGCGTTTGTGGAGATGGTGGGCAGCCCTTTGGGCGACGCCTGTCATGGCGCTCAGCATCGAGTTGCCACTTGCCGACCGTGCGCAGTTTGATCTCGAACAAGGTCTGCGTGAGGCAGTCGTCCGGGTCGCGGAGCAATTGACCGGGATCGCGGAGACACAGCTAGTGACCCAGGACCCAGGGTTGTTCGCGCTCCCCGAGTCCTTGGTGTTCTCCTATGGATTTACTGAGAACGGCTTTCTCGTCGATGTAGATGATCAGGCGTTGACGACACGCTTGACGCAAGCATCAATTCCGCTGTGGTCTCAACCTAGACCAGCAACCCTTGTTTGGCTCACCGAAGAGCGTGGACTTGAGCGTCGCATGCTGGTTGCGGATGAGTCTGCCTTGGCAGCGTCTTTGGAGCATCAGTTTTTACGCTTCGATGTCCCCGTAAGCTTTGTGCTGATGGATCTTGAAGATCAGTTAGCGTTATCGCCTGCCGAGATTTGGGGTGGTTTTGATGCGGCGGTGACCGGCGCTTCGGCGCGTTATGTCATCCCCTGGGTGATGGTCTTAGGCGATCGTCCCCTCGCAAATGAAACCCGGTATTGGTTGTATCGAGACGGTCAAAAAGTGATGGATACGGTGGTTTCGGGAGATCTCGAGACGCGTGTCCGACAAATCAGCCAAGATGTGTTCTCACGATTGCGAGTGCAGGCAACCGTGACCGCCGTCGTCCCAGCAGAGCGTGACTTGTCAGAGAAGACGGCTCCGGTGGCAATCCGTCTTCTTGAGGTCGATAGCCTCGGTTTACTGGCGCTGATGACCGCACTTGAGGCGGATCCGAGAGTCACGCGCATCGCCCCGATGACACTGATGGGGGATTCTGCGCGGTTAGTGATTGAAGGCAGCTTAGATGTTCAGGCAGTGACGTCTGTGTTGCAGACGCTGGACGGCTTAGTGGAGGTCGAGCCAGGGAGCTACCGATGGCAGTAGCGCTCACAGGGCAAGGGCTCCTGCCGTTTGCGGTTCCTCCGGGATATTCCGATGAAACCTGGGTTGAGACACTGTCGGCGCAACTGGTGCGTGAGTCGCTGTTGACGGCGATTGCGTCAGGGAAACCCGAACGGTTGTGGGTGCATGGGGCGGCCGGGGTTGGGAAGACCCACGGGATGGTTCACTTCGTGGCGGCCTTTGGCGGGGTGTATGTGCATGCGAGCACGCTGACGCCTGACGAGTTAGATGCCATGCTCGACACCCAGGCATCGCCCGCTTGGCTGGTGATTGATGATGTGGAGCACTGGTTGGGAGATCGCGTGGATGAGGAAGCGCTGTTTTCGCTCTGGAAGCGCTATCAGGGCACACTTGTCCTAACGGCTCGGCAGTCACCGCACCGGCTGACCTGGTTGCTCCCAGATGTGCAGAGTAGAGCACAGTCCGCGCTTGTTTTGCCGTTTGCACGGTTGACTGACGAGGAGTTGCAGGCAGTGCTGGTCCGTCAGTGCGCTGTCCGTGGGCTGGTGTTGAGTGAGGATGCCTTGGCGTTTCTGGCGGTGCAGATGCCGCGGCATCCCGCACCCTTGATCCAATGGATTGAACGCATCGATCAGCGCAGTCTTGAGGCGCAGCGACGCCTAACAATTCCTTGGATTCGGAGTGTTCTCCCGGAATTACGAGACCTGAAAAACACTGAATAAATTGTCAGTGTTTTGTGCTGACATCCGACACAATTGCCATTACCCTTAGGCCTTTCATGAACTCAAAAGGAATCACCATGGACGACAATCGCCGTAAAGCCTTAGATGCCGCGCTCAGCCAGATTGAGCGCCAATTTGGGAAAGGGGCCGTGATGCGAATGGGAGACACACCCCGTGAGGCGATTCCAAGCATTTCGACAGGGTCTTTGGGATTGGATATCGCCTTGGGGATTGGCGGACTCCCGAAAGGACGCGTCGTGGAAATCTACGGGCCTGAGTCGTCCGGAAAAACCACGCTGACCTTGCAAACCATTGCAGAATGCCAAAAAGCCGGTGGAACGGCGGCCTTCATCGATGCAGAGCATGCCTTAGATCCTATCTATGCCGGAAAGCTTGGCGTAAACGTTGATGATTTGTTGGTGTCTCAGCCAGATACCGGTGAACAGGCGCTCGAGATTGCAGATATGCTGGTCCGGTCTGGCAGCGTCGATGTGTTGGTCATCGATTCAGTGGCTGCGCTCACGCCACGCGCTGAGATCGAAGGCGATATGGGCGACAGTCATGTGGGCTTGCAGGCCCGCCTTATGAGCCAAGCGCTCCGAAAAATCACAGGGAATATCAAGCGCTCCAACTGTTTGGTGATTTTCATTAACCAAATTCGGATGAAGATTGGTGTGATGTTTGGCAATCCTGAGACCACCACAGGTGGAAATGCCTTGAAGTTCTATGCCTCTGTCCGCCTCGATATTCGTCGTATTGGTGCTGTGAAAAATGGGGATGAAGTGATCGGTAACGAGACCCGCGTGAAGGTGGTGAAGAACAAGGTGTCGCCGCCATTCCGACAGGCAGAATTCCAAGTGATGTATGGCCAGGGAATTTATCGGACTGGCGAAGTCATTGATTTGGGTGTGCAAGAAGGGTTGATCGATAAATCAGGGGCTTGGTACTCCTATCAGGGGCAACGGATCGGGCAAGGAAAGGCAAATGCTGGCATCTTCTTAGATGAACATCCGGAGATTGCAGCTGAGATTGAAACGACATTACGGAATCGGCTTATGGCGTCGCCAACGTTGGCCGACTCAGAGGCTGTGACCGATGAGGTGCCAGCGGACGAGTAAGGCGTTGGTCTCTACCTCGTGTCGACAGAGCCGCTCTTTTGGCTGAGTGCCGTTGCCGCAGTTCTGATTGTTGGTATTTCCAAGGGCGGCTTTGGTGGCGGGCTTGGCGTCGTGGGCGTTCCGTTGCTCGCGATGACCACCTCACCACAGAGTGCGGCAGCGATTTTGTTGCCGATTCTGATCGTCATGGACATGACTGGCCTTCATGGCTGGCGCGGGCGTTGGGATCGTGAGCAACTGAGGCGGTTAATTCCGGCAGCATTGTTCGGAATTGTGCTCGGCGCCTTGAGCTTTCATCTGTTTTCCGAGGATGGGATTCGGATTCTCATCGGGGTGATCGGCCTTGTCTTTGGCACGTCGTGGTGGGCACGACAATTGGGCTGGCTATCCGTGCTTTCGCGCCCCAAACCGGGTCCATGGCATACGCGGGGTTGGGCCGCTGTGTCGGGCTTTACCAGTTTTGGGGTGCATGCCGGAGGCCCTCCGTTGGCAGTTGCCCTATTACCGCAGCAGCTCCCTCCTGACCGCTATGCGGCAACGACCGTGGTGTTTTTCACATGGGTCAATCTCTCCAAAGTCGTTCCCTATTACTGGCTTGACCAGTTTTCCACCGAAATCTTGCTCACAGCGGCACTTCTTGCGCCCTTGGGTATATTCGCGGTTCGTCTCGGAATTCTCGTAAATTCAATAATTTCCGAGGTCTTATTTTATCGATTTTGCTATTTATTCCTGGTACTCGTGAGTGCCCGTTTGATTTTTATTGGTCTGACCAATGTCTTTAGATGAAGGTCCCCTCATAGGTAGCATTCTTTCCAGTAAAACTCATGAGGCAGTCCAAATGCAGAGCGATTCATTGATCGATGCCCTCGCGCAAGGGATGTCACGTGACCGCATTTTAACGAGTGATGCGGCGCGTGCCCCCTATGAATGTGATGGGCTGACGATGTTTCGGGTTCGCCCTCGCGTGGTGGTACTCCCGGAAACACAGGATGAAGTGAGTCATGTATTAAGGACTTGCAAGGCAGCTGGCGTCCCTGTTGTCGCGCGAGGCGCGGGAACCGGGCTCTCTGGTGGTGCGACACCTCATGGCGATGGTGTGTTGTTGGTGATGGCGAAATTTAATCGGATCCGCGCAATTGACCCGGTCGCGCGGACCGCACACGTCGAGCCTGGCGTCCGGAACCTTGCGATCTCCGAAGCGGTTGCGTCCCTCGGCCTGTACTACGCGCCAGATCCGTCATCGCAGATCGCGTGCACCATTGGCGGCAACATCGCTGAGAATTCTGGGGGAGTGCACTGCCTCAAGTACGGATTGACCGTGCATAACGTGCTTGAAGTGACGGTCGCGCTCGATGATGGCGAGATTGTCACCCTCGGGAGTGAGGCGCCAGACAGCCCTGGGCTCGATTTATTGGCGTTGGCGATTGGCAGCGAAGGATTGCTGGCGGTGGTCTTAGAGGTGGTTGTGCGCTTATTGCCCAAACCCGAAGACACCAAGGTGGTGATGGCCTCCTTCGACGATATCGAAAAGGCAGGGGCGGCGGTCAGCGCAATTATCGCCCACGGCATCATCCCAGCCGGTCTTGAAATGATGGATAAGCCGGCTTTGGCTGCGGTTGAGGATTTTGTCAAGGCAGGCTACCCCTTGGATGCGGAGGCTTTGTTGCTATGCGAAGTCGATGGCACCAGTGACGAGGTTGCTGACGAGCTTGCTAAAGTGGAACAAGTTCTTCGGGACGGTGGTGCGACTGAGCTTCGGATCGCGCGGGATGAGGCCGAGCGCTTACTATTTTGGAAGGGGCGGAAGAGCGCATTCCCAGCTGTGGGTCGGATTTCACCGGACTACTACTGCATGGATGGCACCATCCCTCGGAAGCATTTGGCTCATGTATTGAAGCGGATGGCACACATGTCGGCTGACTACGGCTTACGCTGTGCCAATGTTTTTCACGCGGGTGATGGCAATCTGCACCCGCTGATCCTGTTTGATGCCAATGTTCCTGGGGAGCTTGAGCGCGCAGAGGCCTTTGGTGCCGCGATCTTGGAATTGAGTGTTGAAGTGGGCGGGACAATCACTGGAGAACACGGGGTTGGCTTGGAAAAGATCAATCAAATGTGCGCCCAGTTTTCTTCTGCAGAATTGCAACAGTTTCATGCGCTGAAAGCCGCCTTTGACGAGACCGGCATGCTCAATCCCGGTAAGGCGGTGCCAACCTTGAATCGGTGTGCCGAATTCGGTCACTTGCATGTTCATCACGGGCAATTGCCTCATCCTGAGCTGGAGCGCTTTTGATGACTGATTTTGTGGCAGAGGTGTCGGCTCGCTTAAAAGCGGGCCAGTCCATCGAGGTTATTGGCTCCGGCTCGCGTCGTCGCGTGGGCCCACCACGATCTGCACATGCGATCTCGACGCGATCACATTCTGGTGTGATCCGCTATGAGCCCACGGAACTGGTGCTCACGGCAAACGCGGGGACCCCTTTGGCCGACATTGAGGCGATGCTTGCTGCTGAGCGTCAAATGCTGGCTTTTGAGCCGCCTCGGTTTTCAGCAGACTCGACGTTGGGTGGGGCGGTGGCCTCAGGATTGGCGGGTCCACGACGCGTCGCCATGGGTGGGATTCGGGATCATATCTTGGGCGTCCGCTTGATCAATGGTCTGGGTGAACACCTGCGCTTTGGTGGCGAGGTGATGAAAAATGTGGCTGGATTCGATGTTTCTCGGCTGCAAGTGGGTGCGTTTGGCCAACTCGGTGTGCTCACTGAGGTGAGTATTAAGGTGCTTCCAGTTCCCGAAGTCGAGGAGACACGGCACTTTCAATGCAGCGCTGAGGATGCATTAGCGCACGTTCAGGCATGGGGCCGCCAGCCGCTCCCGATTTCGGCGTCACATTGGCGCGAGGGCTCTTTATTTGTCAGGGTCTCCGGAACCGAGCGAGGAGTGACGGCTGCGGTGAAGACCCTCGGTGGTGATGCAGTCACCGCGGTGCAGACACTGTGGCAAGGCGTTCGGGACTTAACAGATTCAATCTTCAGTCCCGACGAGGCCTTGTGGCGGCTTGCGGTTCCCCCGACGACGGTCGCTGAGGCGTTTCCAGTGCGTGCGATGGATTGGCATGGTGGTCAGCGTTGGACCACAGCACCTGCGGGTGATTTGTCGCCGTTTGCATGGGCTGCAGCGGTCGGTGGGCATGCGCGTTGTGAATCCCTCGACCGACCGACCGCGACCTGGCAGCAGGCGTTACCTGCTGGGGTGGCGCGATTGAATGAGCGGGTTCGTCGTGCAATGGATCCACAGAGTTTGATTAATCCAACACAGCAGGGGTGACTCGATGCAGACGGATCTCGCACCAGAATTTGCGCACACTTCAGTTGGCGACGAAGCTGAGGCGATTCTTCGCAAGTGCGTCCACTGCGGTTTTTGTACGGCGACCTGCCCAACCTACCAACTCCTCGGTGACGAACTGGATGGGCCTCGGGGGCGGATTTACCAAATCAAGGAGGTGTTTGAAGGGGCACCCGTGACGCGGGAAACCCAGCAGCATTTGGATCGTTGTCTGACTTGCCGCGCGTGCGAAACAACCTGTCCGTCTGGCGTGGATTACGGCCGATTGGTGGATCTTGGACGTCACGTCGTCGAAGCGCGGGCGCCTCGCCCGTTGTCTGAACGGATTGTGCGTGGCTTGTTGGTCCGTGTGCTCCCCAATCGCCCACTGTTCACACTCTTAATGCGGCTGGGGCAGACAGTCCGTTGGGCAGTGCCCCCCGTGCTTCGCGCAAAAATCCCGGCAAAAGTTGTGACAGAAGGCTGGCCAGCAGCGACACATCATCGTCGGATGCTGGTGCTTGAAGCCTGTGCCCAACCCTCGGCGACGCCGAATGTGAATGAGGCGATGGCGCGTGTTTTGGCGCGTCTTGGCATTACGCTCGTCCGTGTTCCAAGCGCCGGATGTTGTGGTGCTGTTGCACATCACTTGAGTGATGCTGAGCGCACGCTGGTCGCACTGAAGCGCAATATCGATGCCTGGTGGCCTGAGATCGAAGCAGGAGCTGAAGCCATCGTGGTGACAGCTTCCGGATGTGGAGTCATGGTCAAAGACTACGGACACCTCCTCTCGCAGGATGAGGAGTATGCCGCCAAGGCGGCC
Organism: Gammaproteobacteria bacterium; assembly: GCA_009922705.1. Taxonomy (GTDB): domain Bacteria; phylum Pseudomonadota; class Gammaproteobacteria; order Pseudomonadales; family Litorivicinaceae; genus HIMB30. Next base: position 4,197 of record RFUY01000022.1, on the reverse strand, counting down.
ACGATCGCATCCTTGGCAAAGGATCCGAGCGAGGTTCTCTCGGCGGAACCGATCGAGACACTACGCCTGCGTGAGGGACCGCCTATCGCCTTCCATGCACCGTGCACTTTACAACATGGTCAGCGTTTGCCTGGCGTGACCGAGGGACTGCTGCGGCGACTTGGCGTCGAACTCACTGCGGTTGCAGATGCGCACCTGTGTTGTGGTTCGGCGGGAACGTATTCCCTCTTACAACCAGCGCTCAGCAAGCAGTTGTTGAAGAACAAGGTGTCCTGCCTTGAACAGGGGACCCCTGCCATCATCGCGACGGCGAATGTCGGCTGCCAATTGCATCTCGCGACTGGCACCACGACGCCTGTGATGCACTGGGTCGAGTTAATCGACCAACGTCTTATCGGATAAGGACAACTTTGCCGATTGCCTCGCCGCCGTCGCGGTATGCGTGCGCATCGGCGACATCCTGGATTTCGAAGACTGCAGGGTCGATTAGCGGTTTCAGTTGACCGGCTTCAACGAGCTCTGCGAGACCATTGAGTCGCTCGAGAATGAGCCCGCGACGGTCTGGAGTCCCGATTTGGCTCACTAAAAAGACGACATGAAGCGTCAGACTCTTGGCATGCATTGGCGAAAGATCATGCGTGGAGCGTGCGGCAATATTGACGACAGTACCGCCGACGCGTGCACCGGCAAAGCTGGCGTCTAAATTATCTCCACCAACGGTGTCAAAGACCACGTCATACCCCTGTCCACCTGTGGCACTGAGCACGTATTCGTCGGGGTTTTCCTCGGTGTAAAGAATTGTGTGATCCGCACCCAGGGTCCGGCAGAGTGAGGCTTTATACGCTGAGCTCACCGTGGTGTGCACTTCGGCACCGAGTGCCTTCGCCAGTTGTACCCCCACATGTCCAACACCACCAGTGCCTGCGTGAATGAGGACCCGCTGACCGGATTGGACTTGCGCCCGATCCCGTAAACTGAGCCAGCTGGTGAGACCCACGAGGGGCAACGCTGCAGCCTCTTGAAAGGAGAGCGAGGCTGGTTTGCGACCGATCAAGCGGGCATCAGTCAGCATCTGTTCTGCAAGCGCACCTGAGGGCAGCCCTTTAAAGCCACCGGCACATCCCCAGACTTCATCCCCTTCTTTGAGGTGTGTGACACCACGACCGACGGCTCTGACGATCCCGGCGACATCGGCATGCAGCACGGCAGGGAATGCTGGCGTAATGGCGGGGACTACCCCAGAGCGAATCTTTTGATCGATGGGATTCACGCTTGTGGCATGAACGTCAATGACAACCTGCCCGTCCCCAACAACAGGCTCTGGCATGTCAATCGCATGAAATACTTCAGGCCCACCAAATCCAGAAATCGCAATGGCTCGCATACCGTACTGTCCTATTCACAACTACAATGGTTAAGTGTGCCAGCGTGTCACGCATCTGTCTCGACCTCAAAGACGAGGACGCCTCGTTTTGTCTTCATTGGACAGACCGGTATGCTTAACGCTATGACATGGACACGCATTGAAATTGATCTGAGCGCCCAGCACCTGTTGGCTTTCGACGCCTCCGGGTGTACGCAGTTTTTGTGTTCGACTGCGTTGCGTGGAGCGGGCGAGGATGAAGGCAGCCTGCAAACGCCACGGGGCGCGCATCGGATCCGCGCGCGGATTGGTGAGGGGTTAGATCCACTGGCCGTGCTGGTGGGTCGCCGACCGACAGGAGAGCTGTGGTCGCCAGCGTTATCAGAGGCCTCTCCTGAGCGCGATTGGATCTTGGGCCGAATCTTGTGGTTGTGCGGTGAGGACGCTGGTTTAAATCGCGGTGGATCGAAGGACAGCCAACGACGATTTATTTATATTCACGGAACACCGTGCTCGGAGCCGATGGGCATCCCCGCATCGCATGGCTGTATCCGTCTGCATCCTGATGCCATGGTGCAGGTGTTTGATCGGACGCCAGTGGGCTGTCCTGTTTGGATTGGATAACTGATGCTTGAACTCTTGATTCAATACCTTCTGAACTTTTTGGAAGCGCCGTTAACGAATGTGGGCTTGTCGCCGGTAGCTGTGTTACGGGGTGCTGAGCTATTCATCATTGTCGCGATCACCGTCTTTGGTGCGTTTTTTACGCGGCGACTGATTTTGGTGTTGAGCGAGCGTGCAACCCGAACCCAGCACCGTTGGGATGACGCCATCTTGGAGTCATTGCAAGGGCCTGCGCGTTTGGTGGTTTGGGCGGTTGGACTGACCTTTGCTGCGGAACGGGCGGCCGTGGGACTTGACGTAGCTGCACTGTTTTCGCCGCTGCGCTCGGCGTTGGTGATCGGCATCATCACCTGGGCCGTCATCCGCTTCATGAATCGCATCCAACAGCGCATCTTGGAGGATGCGGCCGACAAGGTGGATGTGACCACGGTGGAAGCCCTAGGCCGCTTACTCCGCATCACCGTGTTAATCACCGCAGGTCTGATCATTCTGCAAACGCTCGGTTTTTCGGTCTCTGGTGTGCTGGCTTTTGGTGGCTTGGGTGGCATTGCGGTCGGCTTTGCAGCCAAAGATTTGTTGTCCAATTTTTTCGGCGGGTTGATGATTTTCTTGGATCGACCATTTGGGGTGGGTGACTGGATTCGGTCGCCGGATCGAAACATCGAGGGGACTGTTGAACAGCTGGGCTGGCGACTGACGACGATTCGGACCTTTGATAAGCGACCGTTGTATATTCCCAATGCCACGTTTTTATCGATTTCAGTCGAAAACCCATCGCGCATGTCGCATCGACGCATTTCTGAAACAATTGGCGTGCGTTATGCGGATGCGGCACAGCTGCCCCAGATCGTAGCAGACGTTCGCGCAATGCTTGAAACGCATCCAGAGATTGATGCGACGCAGACATTGATGGTGCATTTCAATACCTTCGGGCCAAGTTCACTCGATTTCTTTGTCTATTGCTTCACCAAAACCACGGCATGGACCGAGTTTCATCGCGTGAAGGAGGCCGTGCTTTTTGAGATCAATGCCATCATTGCGCGTCATGGAGCGGAGATCGCATTCCCGACTCAGACGCTACACGTTCAAGTAGAGGCGGATCAGGGTCAGGCGTCGGGTACGTCGATTGGATCTGCCTGAATAATCATCCCGAAAGCGGGGTGATCCAGGTAATGAGTGTCTTTGGAGCTGAGTTTTCTGAATTCCGAGATCCGAAAAAGCCGCTTTTCTCGGGTGAGTGGGTCTGTGAAGGCCAATCGAAGATCTGCATCCACTTCGATAAATCGATCGATTGACCACCGTAAGAACCCTAACAGTTGGCTTCCATCCCGTCCCTGGCCTTCTACCCGGAACCAGGGGTTGGCGGCCTGATCCGGTGTCAGCGGATGAATCCAGCGTTCGTGAAAGAGCACAGAGCCATTCATCTGCATGCGAATTTGGTAGGCAGCATCGGCGAGGGTTCGCCGGCTTGCTGGGAGTAACACTAGGTTGTCATAGCCCGCGCGCGCGGCATTGACGAGGCTCAAATTCATGGCGGCGGCGGGTGCTGTTGTCGGCCAACGCTCGTCCTGCAGCGCCACCAGATTCGGGCGGGAAAAAATCAACACTTCAAGCGCGTAATAGCGCGGAGATTGCGCCTCAGTGTGCATGGACAGCACGGCAAGACAGACGGCCAGCCAACGGGCGCGGATCATGCCGCCTCCTTGCCCGCTAAGGCGTCCAAAATTTCATGCGCGAGGGTGAGTCGCGCTTCGGCACCAATCGTTTCTGCGATCACTTTTAATGACATGGCACTCTCTAGACGGTAACGCGTTGGCTGGCGTTGGACCAGTGTAATCAGTTGCATGGGGTCCACCGACGTGCGCTCTGAGAATACCACGCGGCCAGAATTTGGACCCAGGCTGAAGGTGGTGAGACCAAGCGCCTGTGCTCGGAGCCGGACAATGGCTTGTTTAAAGAGATTCTTCGCCTGCGGCGGTAGGAGCCCAAATCGATCGATCATTTCCACCTCGATCTCTTCCAGACTGGTTGCGTCAGGGGCGCTAGCGATCCGTTTGTAAAAATTTAACCGCAGTGGGACATCGTTGAGGTATGCATTGGGGATTAACGCAGGAATCTTCAGCTCCACGTCGATTCCACCGGTTGCGTGTGCATCAAAGTCGGGTACTCGGCCACTGCGAATGGCATCAACGGCTTCATCAAGCATCTCC
>RFUY01000210.1 GCA_009922705.1 Gammaproteobacteria bacterium | reverse complement strand
GGTGACATCACCTACACACTCACCGCAACTGCCAACAACGCTGGTGGTTACAACGGTGAAACAGCCACCATCTCTGTCATCAACCAAGATGACGACATCACCCCTACTCAACCTACCACCCCCACCTCTGATCCTTCTCCTGCACCTACTCCTACAGCTAACACAGTCCAAGAGAATGACAACGACGGCGTCCCCTCCCGCACAGAAGATCAGCTAGCTATCAAGGCTATCGGATCCAACGACACCAACAACGATGGAACCCCTGACAGCCTCCAACCTGCCATCGCCATATTCGCCTGGATCGACAACATCAACTTCGAAAATGCCATCAATGGCAACTTTGATGCGGTCCCAAAGCGCTCGATTATCACCGTTCAATCGGTCACGCAAAACGGTGAGCTCAACGCTGGCACTGCTCTGGAAGCCATCAAGGTAATCCCCTTCTCCGATGTCCCCCAAGGTGCACCCAAGAGGGTCTTCAGTGAGTGGACGCCGATCCAATTCAACGTGGTTCCCGAAACAGCGGGTGGAAGCCTGGCCGACGTGGATAGCGGCCGCACCGGCACACAAACCACGGTATTGATCGACAACTCGGCAGCTCAACTGCCCTCCACCTATTTCGATCGCTACTACACCTACGTTTCAGAAGAGATTATTAACCGCTACCGAGAAACTGGCCTCGAGCTACGCACACTCGATGGCGAACTGCTCACCGATGCCAATCAGGCTGGTTGGTACGACTACACCCAGCGCACACCAGGTGGCGATGGTGGCCGCTACGTCATCAAGGACGGCAAGATCGTGGGCGTGGAGATCACCTTCACCGACAACAGTTTCGGTGATGATGATCCAACCGCCAACCGTATCACCGACCCCTCCACCCTGGTTCTTGAGCCCAACCCCAAATTCGACCTCAAGACTGACTCGCAACTCATCGGAGACCGCATCACCGCCAATGGCTACCCGGTGGTAACGCTCTTGGGTTCACCAGGTCAAGCGTCGGCCTTTGCGCTCAACGGCGCCAGCGGTGAGGCCCTTCAGGCAGGCACGCACTTCAAGGTGCGGGAAATCTCAGTTGACACCATCGTGTCCGCTTATGCCATCGAGCTGCTGGATGCCGATCTCAACAAGGGCGGCAACCAGGCCTATGGCTCGTACTACACCGGCCAAGCCACCAGAAACCAGGCCAACACCGCCGATGGCACCTACACCGTGCTCGTGGATGGCGAACTAGCCGGCACCTTTAAGGTCCGCACCAATGCTCTCCGTGATCGAGAACGCATTCGCTGCCTCAACAAGCTCAACGGTAAAAACAGCCTGGCCAGTGTTCTATACGGCCATCGCGTGGAACAGAAGCGCGGCACCAATAGCGACGACGTGCTCACCGGCACGGGTGGCAACAACGCCATCAAGGGCCTCAAAGGCAGTGATCTGATCAATGGCTTTGGTGATCGCCTCGCGGGCAGCAGCCTCAATGTCGACGCTGATCGCAATCAACGCGATGTGCTCACCGGTGGCGGTGGCGGCGACTACTTCCAACTCGGCGACATCGTGAGCAGCTTCTACACGGGCGATGGCGACAAGGGCTATGCCCTCATCACCGATTTCAAACGTGGCGACCGCATTCTGCTCACTGGCAGCAAGGACGATTATTCCAAGCGGTCAACCAGCATCAACGGTGCATCCGGAGTTGGCATCTACCAAGGTGACGACCTGGTGGCCTTGATTCAAGGCAAATCGGCACCATCTCTTGCCTTCTCAAACGCTGGTCAAGTGATCTTCATTTGAGCCTAGTCGCTTTACAGCTTATTCGCCCAAGACGCCGCTGGAATATAATAAACCAGCGACTCATTCGCTAATCAGGGTGCAGGGAGAGTCCGCCGTCGAGAGGTCCTGACCGAAACATGGCAGAAGCAGGATCGCCATGAAGTGCTAGAAATCATCCTCAATCTGAAGGCACCTGATCAACAAGGGATCTGCAACAAGATCTAGATCCACGAGATCCAAAATACGCCAGAGAGCTTGCAGAAACAATCGCCGTCGCGGACTGAGCACATCGTCCACTTGCGG
>RFUY01000209.1 GCA_009922705.1 Gammaproteobacteria bacterium | reverse complement strand
CACTTGATCAATAAGCGCTGGGTCGACCCGCTTCTTGATCGTGTCCACAACACCCTTTGTTTGCTCCCGCAGTGCCGCACGTGTGGCGTCTGGCAGCGGTGTGAACTGCATTCCAGCGGCAATCAAGCGCTCGCGATAGCTCTGATCGAGCGACGCTGCCTCGTTGCGTTGCCACATCATGGCTGCGGTCATCGCGTCCTGAACAATGGTCTGATGCTCTGGGCTCAGACGATCAAAAGCACGCTTATTCGCCGCCGCGTTGATGAAATCAAAGAAGTGTCCAGTGTCACTTAGGTGGGTTTGGACTTCGTTGAATTTCCGGGTTGAAATAATGTTGTACGGGTTCTCCTGTCCATCCAAGACACCCTGTTGCAACGCTGAATACAGCTCCTTCACATCCATGGCGACAGGGTTTGCACCAATCGCACGGAAGGTCTCGAGGTGGACTTCATTTGGCTGAAGACGAACCTTCAGATTTTTAAAATCGTCCAAAGACTGAATGGCTTGGCGATTGTTGGTGACGTGCCGGAATCCGAGCTCACCATACCCCAAGCTCTTTAACCCTTTGGCAGCCATTTTCTCATCCAACACTTTGCCAACTGGGCCATCGATGACTTCGAATGCCTTATCGCGGGAGGCGAACAAGAAGGGCAAACTCACCGCTTCATATTCTGGAACGGTCCGGGAGAAGTAGGCGATTGACGAGATCGCCGCGAAAATGGCACCGGACCGAATCTGGTCAGTATTCTCGGTCGCTCCACCGAGCTGCATCGCCGGAAACACATCGACGGTGAGCGCACCTTTGCTCTTTTCCTCGACTTCCTTTTTAAAAATCTCTAACGCCTTGCTGGCCGAATGATCGACGGGGAAATTACTCGCTACGCGTAACGTCTCCGCCGAGGCCACGCTTGCCAGTCCCGAGGAGAGTACAAGCGCCGCTGCGCTGAGTATTCCTTTCCATTGTGTTTTAGTGCATGACATGAATAGTCCTCCGTTGGATTCACCCATTACTGTGCTGGGGCTCGCAAACATAATTATATTCACAGAATCATAATGCAATACTTTCGAAAAAATAACTTAATAGGCCCAAAGATGGGGCATAAAATACAAAATATAATTATGAAAGGCCTTAAAAGCACTGTCTTGGTGCAAAATCCGAAAACAGGAAGACACGGTGACTCTTCAAAAGTTTTGCTATGATCGGAGGCCTTGAGGACAGCCCGTTGACGACAGAACGACACAGTGAACCCAAAAAGATGCGCCGAGGAATCCATGAAGAAACCTGCGGGCGGATTCGTGACCTGATCTTAAGCAACCAACTGGGTAGTGAAACTGATCGCATCGATGAAGTGGCACTTGCGCAACAGTTGGGACTGTCTCGAACGCCCGTCCGCGAAGCGTTAAAGGTGCTTGCGGCAGAAGGGTTGGTCGAAATCCTGCCCCGTCGTGGGTCACGCATCCGGCGCCCGAGTTCGGCCGAAATCCAAGATCTTTTTGCCGTCATTGCCTCACTTGAGCGGATGGCTGCCGAGCAGCTGACCACGGCTGCAGACCCTAACGCACTGAAGACACTCAGAAATTTGCACGATCAAATGCTCTATGCATTTCGGATTAAAGATCGGGACAGTTATTTCCAACTCAATCATTCGATCCACGAGACCATCATTGAGCTGACCGGCAATGCACAATTACAGCGCACGCACGCAGAGCTCCTTGCGCGCGCTCGGCGACCCCGGTTTATCGCAATCACCTCGGAAGAGCGCTGGAGCGAGTCCATGCGCGAACATGATCTTCTGATGCAAGCCATGGAACTTGGACAAGCCCTATTTGCGGGCCAGATCTTGTTTGAGCATGTCCTCAAAACCGGCTCGGCCTACATCGAGCACCTCGACCCATAATCCAAGAGAGACACCATGCCGAAGATTCTACTCACCATTGCTGGTCTGACCTTCAGGGCGCGCCTAGAAGAGCAACTGGCACCCAAGACGTGTGCGTGCTTTCTTGCCTTGCTTCCGTATCAGTCTCAGGTCATCCATGTGCGCTGGAGCGGTGAGGGCGTGTGGATCCCTT